>DASZWD010000015.1 GCA_035546775.1 Acidimicrobiales bacterium | reverse complement strand
AGACACTGTTTCGAAGGAACTGCCGGACACACTATTGGGCTTTGAGACAACAAGCCCTGCGGTGCTTGCCTCGTTGGGGGTGGGTGTCGGCCTGTGGCCTCTTTTGTGGGGGTTGTGGGTGTGTGTTGTTGCCCTGCTTTGGTGGGGTGGTGCTTTTTGTGTGTTGATGTGCAATTTTTAGAGTTTTTTACTCGAAATCTTTTGGTTTTGTGTTGTAAGTGTTTAAGGGCGCATGGTGGATGCCTTGGCACTGAGAGCCGATGAAGGACGTGGGAGGCTGCGATATGCCTCGGGGAGTTGTCAACCGAGCGTGGATCCGAGGATGTCCGAATGGGGAAACCCGGCGCGAGTGATGTCGTGTCACCCGGCACTGAATGTATAGGTGTCGGGGGGGACCGCGGGGAAGTGAAACATCTCAGTACCCGTAGGAAGAGAAAACAAGTGTGATTCCGTGAGTAGTGGCGAGCGAAAGCGGAGGATGGCTAAACCGGATGCATGTGATACCCGGCGGGGGTTGTGTGTTCGGTGTTGTGGGGCGTTTCTTCCCTCTACCGCCGTGGAGGGCGAAAGTGATAAACCGTGGTGTTAGGTGAAGTGGCCTGGGATGGTCTGCCGTAGTGGGTGAGAGCCCCGTAACTGAAAACATGCTGCCTGCTGTCGCAGGATCCCCGAGTAGCAGCGGGCCCGTGGAATCTGCTGTGAATCTGCCGGGACCACCCGGTAAGCCTGAATACTTCCCAGTGACCGATAGCGGATTAGTACCGTGAGGGAATGGTGAAAAGTACCCCGGGAGGGGAGTGAAAGAGTACCTGAAACCGTGTGCCTACAATCCGTCAAAGCCTCCGCTTTTGTGTGGGGTGATGGCGTGCCTTTTGAAGAATGAGCCTGCGAGTTAGCGGTGTGTGGCGAGGTTAACCCGTGTGGGGTAGCCGTAGCGAAAGCGAGTCTTAAGAGGGCGACACAGTCGCATGTCCTAGACCCGAAGCGAAGTGATCTACCCATGGCCAGGTTGAAGCGACGGTAAGACGTCGTGGAGGACCGAACCCACTTCAGTTGAAAATGGAGGGGATGAGCTGTGGGTAGGGGTGAAAGGCCAATCAAACTTCGTGATAGCTGGTTCTCTCCGAAATGCATTTAGGTGCAGCGTTGCGTGTTTCTTGCCGGAGGTAGAGCTACTGGATGGCCGATGGGCCCTACAAGGTTACTGACGTCAGCCAAACTCCGAATGCCGGTAAGTGAGAGCGCAGCAGTGAGACGGTGGGGGATAAGCTTCATCGTCGAGAGGGAAACAACCCAGACCACCAACTAAGGTCCCTAAGCGCGTGCTAAGTGGGAAAGGATGTGGAGTTGCATAGACAACCAGGAGGTTGGCTTAGAAGCAGCCATCCTTGAAAGAGTGCGTAATAGCTCACTGGTCAAGTGATTCCGCGCCGATAATTTAACGGGGCTCAAGCACGCCACCGAAGTTGTGGCATTGACGCGTAGACATAAGCCGCCGGGTAACCGGTTGGTTCAGTGGTGTTGATGGGTAGGAGAGCGTCGTGTGGGCGGTGAAGCGGCGGAGTGATCCAGCCGTGGAGCCTACACGAGTGAGAATGCAGGCATGAGTAGCGAAAGACGGGTGAGAAACCCGTCCTCCGAAAGACCAAGGGTTCCAGGGCCAGGCTAATCCGCCCTGGGTAAGTCGGGACCTAAGGCGAGGCCGACAGGCGTAGTCGATGGACAACGGGTTGATATTCCCGTACCGGCGAAGAACCGCCCCAGTCAATCCAGTGATGCTAAGAGCCCGAAACCTTGCGTACGATCCCTTCGGGGTGAGGCGTGGGGAGGTAGCGCTCGACCCTATGCTGGTGCGGCTAGCGTATTAACAGGTGTGACGCAGGAAGGTAGCCGATGCCGGGCGATGGTTGTCCCGGTGCAAGTGCGTAGGCCGAACGATAGGCAAATCCGTCGTTCATTCAGGCTGAGACACGATGCGGACCCGTTTGGGGAAGTTGGTGATCCTATGCTGCCGAGAAAAGCATCGACGCGAGGTTCCAGCCGCCCGTACCCTAAACCGACTCAGGTGGTCAGGTAGAGAATACCAAGGAGATCGAGAGAATCGTGGTTAAGGAACTCGGCAAAATGCCCCCGTAACTTCGGGAGAAGGGGGGCCTGAAGCGTGAACCCACTTGCTGGGGGAAGCGTGTGATGGCCGCAGAGACCAGTGGGAAGCGACTGTTTACTAAAAACACAGGTCCGTGCGAAGTCGCAAGACGATGTATACGGACTGACGCCTGCCCGGTGCTGGAAGGTTAAGAGGAAGGGTTAGTCGTAAGGCGAAGCTCAGAATTTAAGCCCCAGTAAACGGCGGTGGTAACTATAACCATCCTAAGGTAGCGAAATTCCTTGTCGGGTAAGTTCCGACCTGCACGAATGGCGTAACGACTTCCCAGCTGTCTCAACCGCGAACTCGGCGAAATTGCAGTACGAGTAAAGATGCTCGTTACGCGCAGCAGGACGGAAAGACCCCGTGACCTTTACTACAGCTTGGTATTGGTGTTCGGTGTGGCTTGTGTAGGATAGGTGGGAGACTATGAAGCGGGCACGCTAGTGTTCGTGGAGTCATTGTTGAAATACCACTCTGGTCACTCTGGATGTCTAACTTAGAACCGTAATCCGGTTCAGGGACAGTGCCTGGTGGGTAGTTTAACTGGGGCGGTTGCCTCCTAAAGAGTAACGGAGGCGCCCAAAGGTTCCCTCAACCTGGTTGGCAATCAGGTGGCGAGTGTAAGTGCACAAGGGAGCTTGACTGTGAGACTGACAGGTCGAGCAGGGACGAAAGTCGGGACTAGTGATCCGGCAGTGGCTTGTGGAAGCGCTGTCGCTCAACGGATAAAAGGTACCTCGGGGATAACAGGCTGATCTTGCCCAAGAGTCCATATCGACGGCATGGTTTGGCACCTCGATGTCGGCTCGTCGCATCCTGGGGCTGGAGCAGGTCCCAAGGGTTGGGCTGTTCGCCCATTAAAGCGGCACGCGAGCTGGGTTTAGAACGTCGTGAGACAGTTCGGTCCCTATCCGATGCAGCCGTAAGAAACCTGAGGAAGGCTGTCCCTAGTACGAGAGGACCGGGACGGACGCAGCTCTCGTGTGTCAGTTGTTCTGCCAAGAGCACCGCTGATTAGCGACCTGCGGGTGGGATAAGCGCTGAAAGCATCTAAGTGCGAAGCTCGTTCCAAGATGAGGTTTCTCACTGGGTTAACCAGGTAAGGCCCGTGGCCAGACGACCACGTTGATAGGCCGGAGGTGTAAGCGCAGTGATGCGTTAGCCGACCGGTACTAATCGGCCGAGGGCTTGGGGACAAATATGCACGTGCTCGCTATGGAGTGCTCAAGGCCCCCCAGAAATGGGGGAGTGCCTTGCGACTCAACAGTTTCCGGTGGCCATAGCGACGGAGATATACCCGTTCCCATCCCGAACACGGAAGTCAAGCCTGTCAGCGCCGATGGTACTTGGGGGGCAGCCCCCTGGGAGAGTAGGACGTCGCCGGAATAATTCGTTGAATGCGAGCCCTTGCTCGAGCCGAAAGGCCCGGGCAAGGGCTCGTTTCGCGTCCGCACCCTGTACGATCGCAAACCCCCTATGGCACCTCCTGAACGTCCTCGTCGCGCCCGCCCACCGGCAGGAAAGCAACCCTTTGCACGCGGCGGCGGCGCCGGCGGTGGCCGAGGCGGGTCGACCGGTGGTCGCCCGGCACGACCGCGGCGAGACGACGAGTCACCGCGGGGGCCGCGTCCGCCCCGGGCGACGGGAACTGGGCGGTCTGGTGGACCTCGGCGGGAGAGCGGTGCGCCGCGGACTGACCGCACGGGGCGGCCGTTCCAGCCGCGCCGCGACGACGAGGCGCCGCGCGGGCCGCGTCCGCCCCAGGCGACGGGTGGCGGCCGGCCGAGTGGACCGCGGCGCGACGACCGGCCGCGGCGGGACGACCGGCCGCGGCGCGACGACCGGCCGCGGCGCGACGACCGGCCGCAACCTGCGGCGCCGGACCGAGCCGAACGCAAGGGGTGGGGCGGCGTCACCCGTCGCGGGGCGCGGCAGGTAACCAACCCGACGCCGGCGAGCGAAGAGGCCAAGGCGTACGAGCGGCGCGGACCGCGGGTCGAGGCGCCGCGGCCCGAGGTCGAGCGGTGGGAACAGCGTCCCGCAGCCGCACCGAAGCGGGCACCGGCGAAGCGCAGCGGGGCGACGGGCCGGGCGCCCCGCGCCAAGACGCTGCCGGTCGACGTTGTGGCCGAAGTGGCGGCCGCGGCGTCCAACGCCCGGCGCGCGCCGATGCTGCAAAAACGCCTGGGCGACGCGGCGCGCCACATTCAGCACGGTCGGGACAAGGAAGCCGCAGGGATCCTGCGGCAACTGGCGCAGGAGATTCCTGAATCGGCGTCGGTGCGCGAGCTGTACGGACAGGCGCTCTACGAGCTCGGCCGATACCGCCAGGCCGTCGCCGAACTCGAGGCGTTCGTGGATCTCAGCAACTCCACGGAACAGCATCCCCTCCTCGCCGACAGCTACCGGGCCCTGGGTCGTCACGCCAAGGTCAAGGAGCTGTGGACGGAGCTGCGCGAGGAATCGCCGTCGCCCGACATCGTCGCCGAAGGGCGCATCGTCATGGCCGGCTCGCTCGGCGACCAAGGGAAGCTCGCCGAAGCGATCAAGTTGCTGGAGTCGGCTCCACCGCCACGCGGACGCGTGGCCGAGCGGCACCTGCGTACCTGGTACGCCCTCGCCGACTTGTACGAGCGCTCGGGCGAACTGTCGAAGAGCCGCTCACTGTTCCGCCGCGTCGTGCAGCAAGACGCGGATTTCGCTGACGCCGCCGATCGCCTGCACGCCCTCGGCTAACCGCCCTGGCATCGCGTCACACCGTCTGGGTACGGTGGGCCTTGTCGCTTCCCCTCGACGTTTCAGCGCCCGCGGCGCGGGCTGATCAGGGGAATGGATGCATGAACATCGCAGTCGTGCGCGGCGTGGTGCTGCGTGAACCGAGTGAACGGACCTTGGCGACGGGGCAGAAGGTCGTGTCGCTCGACGTGAACGTCGCCTATGACGACCGTCCGAACGAGAACCTCGAAGTGGTGTGGGTCGACCCACCGCGCAACCTCGCCGTGCCGCGGCAGGGCAACGAGGTGGTGGCGATCGGGCGCGTTCGCCGTCGCTTCTACAAGGCGGGTGGGAGCGTCGTGAGCCGCACGGAAGTCGTCGCCGACACGGTGCTGACCGCTCGTCAGACGTCGCGCATCAACCAGGCGCTGCAACGGGCGGCCGAGGCGTTGGTGGGCGGCTAGGTCAGCGGACGGAACACCATGCCGGTGCGCGGCTTGGGCCAAAAGAACGTGGTCTTTGGGGGCATGCGATCACCGCCGTGGGAAACCGCGGCGATCTGGGCCACCGTTGCCGGCCGGAGGAGCACGGCGGCCACGGCGTCGCCGGCGGCTACCGCTTCGGAGCACTCGCGCCAGCCGTGCTGGTAGACGACCGTCGCCTGCGGCAACTCGGCGAGTGCGACGTCGAGGCGGCTCGAGTCGAGATCCATGCGTGCCGCCGAGACGGTGCCCGCCCCCGGCGTGGCGAGCCAGGTGCCGTCGGCGGTGACCACCGCCAGGCTGCCGGCGTCGAGCATGCGCTGACCGATGGTGGCATCGACGGCGCCGGCGGGCGACAGGTCGAAGTGGCGGCCGAGCACGGCGAGGATCGTGGCGGCGTCGACACCGCTCAGCAGGCGGTGGATGGCGCCCACGGCCAGTTGGTCTTCGACGAGTTCGACGGCCAAGGCCAGCACGAGGTCGTAGGGAGCGGCGCCGTCGCCGTGTTCGGCGCGCTGTTCTTCGCGGTAGTTCTTGGCGACCTCGTAGCGGTGATGGCCGTCGGCGACGAGGACCGGTTCCTCGGCGAGGAGTTTGGTCACGAGCTCGGCGCGGTCGGCGTCGAGGATCCATAAGCGGTGTTCGACGCCCTCGTCGTCGGTGGCCTCGGCGTCCGGGGCGCCGAGATCGGCGACCGCCGCGCTGAGGGCGGTCGGGGTGAGGACCCAGATGGGCGAGGTGTTGATCTTCGTGGCACGCAACAAATCCAGCCGATCGGTCTTGGCCTTGGGCGTCGTCTGCTCGTGCGGCAGCACGCCGCCTTCGGCCACGGCGAGGGCGCCGAACACGCCGCGGCTGGTGCGGACTACGCCGAATTCATCGGTCCCACGCATCTCGTAGGCGTACAGCGAAGGGCGGTCGGTCACGAGCACGCCCTCGTCGATCCAGGCGGCGAAACGCTGCGCGGCCGCCGCGTAGGGGTCGCCGTCGGCACGCGCCAACTCGACGTGGATGGCGTTGTACGGGCTGCGTTCTTCGAGCACCGCTTGCTCGGCTGGGCCGACCACGTCATAGGGCGGAGCGATCACGTCGGCGAGGCGGACGCGGTCGAGGGAGTAGCGCAGACCGGCGAACGGAACGAAACGAGGCATCCGTCATGCGTAGCATCCTCCGGTCGTGACGTGGGCAATCGATCTGGACGGGGTGATTTGGCTGGGCGAGAGCCCGATCCCGGGGTCGGCCGCGGCGGTGGCGCGCCTGCGCTCGGGCGGGACCAAGGTCGTCTTCATCACCAATAACTCGGCCCACGTCGTCACCGACGTGGTGCGCAAGCTGCAGACGCACGGCATCGACGCCACCGACGAAGACGTGCTCACCTCCGCCCAGGCGGCGGCGACGCTGGTCAAGCCGGGGGAGACGGCGCTGGTATGCGCGGGCAAGGGTGTCGACGAAGCGCTGCAGCGGCGCGGGGTGCGCACGGTCCGGTCCGGGCGCGTCGACGCGGTGGTCGTGGGGTGGCACCGTGAGTTCGACTACGACGGTTTGACGGCCGCGGTCCGCGCGGTGCGCAACGGCGCCCGTCTCATCGGCACCAACGCGGATGCCACCTATCCGACGACGACCGGGCCGCTGCCGGGTGGCGGCGCGCTGCTGGCGGCGGTCTCGTACGCGTCGGGCGTCGAACCGGAGGTGGCGGGCAAACCGAACCGGGCGATGGTGGAGTTGGTGCGGGCGCGTTTCGGCGGTATCGAAGTCATGGTGGGCGACCGGGTCGAGACCGACGGGACGCTGGCGCACCGCCTCGGCGCCCGCTTCGCGCTGGTGCTCAGCGGCGTGACCGAAGCGGCGCAGCTGCCCGTTGTCCCCGAGCCCGCCGCGGTGGCGCCGGACCTGGCGACGCTGGTTCCGGGTTAGCCGTACACCGGGACCGGCGAGCGCCGCCGGTTGGTCGTGGCCCGCATCAGCAGGCCGACCACGACGCCGAAGGCGAAGCCGGTGACGTGGGCCACCCACGCAACGCCTGACGACGGGTCGACGGCGAACTGCGTCAGGAACCACACGCCGAGCAGGATCCACGCCGCCACCCGCCGGAACAGCACGATCGGCGGAATGATGATGAGGCTCTGCACCCGCGCCTTGGGGAACAGCACGAGGTAGGCGCCCATCACCGCCGCAATGGCACCCGACGCCCCCACGACCGGCACGGTGCTGCTCGGGTCGGCGAGGACGTGACCCAGGCTGGCGACGATGCCACCCACGAAATAGAAGACGAGGAACAAGACGTGGCCCATCTCGTCTTCGATGTTGTTGCCGAAGATCCAGAAGAACAGCATGTTTCCGCCGATATGCAGCCAGCCGGCGTGCATGAACATCGATACGACCAGCGCGAGGTACACCTGCTTACCGGGGAATCCCGACGGCGAGTGATCGGCGGCGTTGCACGCATCGGCGTCGTTGGCCTGGAACGTGTTGCGCAGCTCGTCGATGTGCAGCGGACGGCCCTGCGCCACCTCGCAGGGGATGGCCGCATGCTGAACGGTGAAGGCGGTATCGGACTCCGCCTGCTTGCCGAAGATCGACGTGCGGCCCGAGGGCTGGACGAGCAAGAACACGACGGCACAGGCGGCGATGACGAGGATCGTGATGATCGGCGGCCGGGTGGTGGGGTTGTCGTCCCGCAGCGGGATCACAGCGTGAGGCTAGCGGTGCCTACGATGCTTTCATGGCGCTCTCGGAACCGTGGAAGCACTACCTGCAAGCTGGAATGGAAGTCACGGAGGTCAACCGCAAACGCGCGGAAAAACTCGTGCGCGACCTCGTGAAGGCGGGTGAGGTGCAGGCGCAGGAGGCACAACAGCGCGTCGAGGAGTTGCTCGAGCGCAGCCGCAAGACGACCGAAACGTTCGCCGAGCGCGTGCGCGTCGAGGTGCAGCGCCAGATCGAGTCGCTGGGCCTGGCGCCGCCGGCGAAGCGGGCGACGACGGCCGCCCAGCAGACGGTGGCCAAGAGCGCGACCGCGGCCAAGAAGTCCGCGGCCAAGGCGACGGGCGCGGCCAAGAGCGGAGCCACGAAGGCGACGGGCGCGGCCAAGGCGACGGCCAAGACGACGGCCAAGAAGGCGGCGGGCGCGGCGAAGAAGACCGCCAAGAAGGCGGCGGGCGCGTCCTGACGGCTCGCCGTCGGCTCGACAGCGAACTGGTGCGCCGCGGCCTGGCTCCGTCCCCCGCCGACGCCGCCGAGTTGATCGGGGCCGGCACGGTGCGCGTTGCCGGTGCGGTCGCTACCAATCCGGCGCGGCTGGTCGCGGCGGGCGATCCCGTCGTCGTCGAGGGTCCGCCGCCGCGCTTCGTCGGGCGCGGTGGCGAGAAGCTCGACTTTGCGCTCGACGCCTTTGAGATCGACGTGACGGGCCGGCGCGCCCTCGACGTCGGTGCGTCGACCGGCGGGTTCACCGATTGTCTGCTGCAACGGGGAGCGGCGCACGTGGTCGCCCTCGACGTCGGCCACGGCCAACTCGACCAGCGACTCCGCAACGACCCGCGGGTGACGGTGCTCGAGCGCACGCACGTGAACGACGTCGACCCAGCCACCCTTGGCGCGCCCTTCGACCTCGTAGTGGCCGACGTTTCGTTCATCTCGTTGACGTCGATCGCGGACGCTCTGTTCGGTGTCCTGGCGGCGCCCGGCGCCGACGTCGTCGTACTGGTGAAGCCGCAGTTCGAGGTGGCGAAAGCCGTGGCGGCGCGCGGCAAAGGGGTCGTGCGCGACCCGGCGGAGTGGGAGGCGAGCATCGAGCGGGTCGAGACCGCGTTCGCGGCCCGCGGAGCGACGATGATGGGGACTGTGACTTCGCCGATCACGGGTGCATCCGGCAACACCGAGTTCCTGCTCCACGCCGTCGCGGGGCGCTGATGGCGACCGTCGCCTTCGTCCCGCATCCCGACCGGCCGAAGGCCGCCGATCTCGCCGAGCAGGCGGGCGCGTGGCTGGCGGCGCGGGGCCACAACGCTGTCATCGTGTTGCCCGACGCCACGCTGCCCGACGTCGACCTCGTGGTGAGCCTGGGCGGCGACGGCACGATGCTCCACTCGATCGGCCTCGTCGGTGCCCGCGAGATCCCGCTGCTCGGCGTGAACATCGGCCACCTCGGCTACCTCACCGATGTCGAACCCGATGGTCTCATCACTGCGCTGGAACGGTTCTTCAACGGCGATCACCGACTCGAGCGCCGCATGATCCTCGACGTGGCCGCCAACGGCGTGGTGCGCCGCGCGCTCAACGAGGCCGTGCTCGAGAAGACCACGAGCGGCCACACCGTGCATCTCGGGCTCACCATCGACGGCGAGCCGCTGGTCACCTACGCCGCTGACGGGTTGATCGTGGCGACGCCGACGGGCTCCACGGCGTACAACCTGTCAGTGCGCGGCCCGATCTGCTCGCCGACGCATCGCGGCATCGTGGTGACGCCCGTGTCCGCGCACATGCTGTTCGACCGCTCGTTGGTGCTCGACGCGGATCAGGTCGTCGGGGTCGAAGTGCTCGAGGGACGCGAGGCACGCCTCGTGGTCGACGGCCAGGTAGTCGGCTTGGTGACGTCGTCGCAGCGAGTGGAGTTGTCGGCGTCGAAGATCGACGCCGCCCTCGTGCGCTTCGGGCCGCCGGACTTCAACCGCGTGCTGCGCTCCAAGTTCGGGTTGGCCGATCGCTGATGCTCGTCGAGCTGCGCGTCCGCAACCTCGGCGTGATCGCCGACCTCGAGTTGGTGCTCGGGCCGGGCATGACGGCGGTGACCGGCGAGACGGGCGCGGGCAAGACCCTGGTCGTCGATGCCATCGAGCTCCTCGTCGGCGGGCGCGCGGACGCCTCGATGGTGCGCGCCGGCGAAGGCGAGGCGGTGGTCGAAGGCCGGTTCGTGCGCGGCGACGAAGAAGTCGTCGTGCGGCGCGTCGTCTCCGCGCAGGGCCGCTCCCGGGCCTACGTCAACGGGGCCATGGCGACGGTGGGCGAACTGGCGGCACTCGGCGCCGAGTTCGTCGACCTGCATGGTCAGCACGCCCACCAGTCGCTGCTCAGTGCCGCGGCGCAGCGCGACGCGTTGGACGCGTTCGCCGGCATCGACTTGTCGGCGCTACGCGCGGCGCGGGCCGAGCGAGCGCAGCTGCGGGCGCGGCTCGACGAGCTCGGGGGCGATCCGCACGCGCGAGCGCGCGAGATCGACTTGCTGGCGTTCCAGGTCGACGAGATCGCCCAAGCGGCCCTCGACGACCCGAACGAGGAGGCGGCGCTGGAAGCGGCCGAGGATCGTCTGGCCAACACGGTGGCGTTGCGTGAGGCGGCGGCTACCGCCTACGCCGAATTGCGCGACGACGGCGCTGCGGGCGACCGAGTGCGCGCCGCACTGAGCGCGCTGGGCCATCACGCCACCTTCGCCGGCGTGCGGTCGCGTCTCGAAGGATTGGTGGCGGAACTGGACGACGCCGCCGCCGAGCTGCGCACCACGGCCGAGGATGTCGAAGACGATCCGGCTGCACTCGCCGAGGTGCGCGCCCGGCGCCAGCTGCTCGTCGAGTTGCGCCGCAAGTACGGCGACACCGTCGAGGAGGTGATGGTCTTCGGCCAGCGCGCCGAGAGCCGCTTGGCGGAGTTGCGCGGGCGCGACGCCGAAACGGCCACGCTGGCCGTGCAACTCGACGACGCGGCGAAGGCCGAGCGGCGGGCGGCCTTGGCCGTGGCGAAGGCGCGGCGCGCCGCAGCGGCGCCGGCGGGGGCAGCCATCGAGTCGCATCTGCACGCGCTCGCCCTGCCCCGCGCCGAACTGTCGATCTCGGTGGAAGGGGATGCGCCGGCGGACGACGTCGCCTTCGTGTTCGCTGCCAATCCGGGCGAGCAGGCGCTGCCGCTGCGCAAGGTGGCCTCGGGCGGTGAGTTGGCGCGCGTGATGCTGGCGCTACGGCTCGTGCTCACGTCGGGCCCGCCGACGATGGTGTTCGACGAGGTCGACGCGGGCATCGGCGGCGAGGCGGCAATCGCCGTGGGACAGGCGTTGGCGTCGCTGGGTGAGCAGCGCCAGGTATTGGTGGTGACGCACTTGCCGCAGGTCGCGGCGTTCGCCGACGCGCAGGTGCAGGTGGTCAAACAGGACGCCGGTGATCGAGTCGTCGCCGCCGCCAGCCGGTTGGACGACGCCGATCGCGTGGTGGAGCTGTCGCGCATGCTCGCGGGCGACTCGGAGAGCGCGGCGGCGCGCAAGCACGCCAAGGAGCTCCTGGAGTCGGCGCGCAAGCGGAGGGCGGGATGAAAGCGCGCGCCCTGCCACGTGATCCGGTCGTGACCGGTCCGGCGCGCCTCGGGCCCCGGACCAAGCTGCTCACGCCGCACCTGCAGCCGGGCGAGGTGGCGGTGATCAACCACGAGGACCTCGACCGCGTCGCCGCGGAGGGACTCGTCGAGGCCAACCCGGCGGCGATTGTGAACGCGGCGCGTTCGATCTCGGGCAAGTACCCGAACGTCGGCCCGCTCCTCATCGCCGCGGCCGGCATCCCGCTCGTCGACGGTGTCGGCGAAGAGGTCATGACGCGGTTGCACGACGGCAGCGTGCTGCGCATCGACGACGGCGAAGTATTCGCCAATGGTGAGCACGTCGCCACGGGCACGCGCCAGACGCTGCAGTCGCTCGAAGCGGAATATGAAGCCGCCAAGGTGACCGTCGGCGAGGAGCTCGAACGGTTCGCCGAGAACACGCTCGAGTTCATGCGCCGCGAACGTCAGCTGTTGTTCGAGACGCCAGCACTGCCGGACCTCAAGGTCGACATGCGTGACCGCCAGGCCATTGTCGTCGTGCGCGGTGCCGACTACCGCAGCGACTTGGCGACGCTGGGCGAGTACATCCGCGAGATGCGACCGGTCGTCATCGCCGTCGACGGCGGTGCCGACGCGTTGCGAGACCAAGGCCACCGGCCCGACCTCATCGTCGGCGACTTCGACTCGGTGTCCGATGCTTCGTTGCGCAGTGGAGCGCAGTTGATCGTGCACGCGTATCCCGACGGGCGTGCCCCCGGTGCCGCGCGGCTCGAAGCACTCGGGTTGTCGTATTCAACGATCGCGTTCGCCGGCACGAGCGAAGACGTCGCGCTGTTGCTGGCCTACGAGAAGGGCGCGGAGCTCATCGTCGCCGTCGGGCTGCACGGCTCGATGGTGGACTTCCTCGACAAGGGACGCCCGGGCATGGCCTCGACCTTCCTCGTGCGGCTCAAGGTCGGCCCGATCCTCATGGACGCCAAGGGCGTGAGCAAGCTGTACGAGCGGCGGCTGCGCAAACGCGACATCGCGCTGTTCCTGCTCGCCGTCGCGGTCGCGTTCCTCGTGGCGGGCTATACCGTGCGCGACTTCCTCGCCGAAGTGCTGCGGTCCCTCTTGCCATGATCTCGTTTCGCTTTCACATCGTCTCGCTCGCCGCCGTCTTCATGGGCCTGGCGCTCGGCATCGTGCTCGGGACCGCGTTCATCAACGACGCCACCATCAACCGCCTGGAGACGAGCATCAAGCGGTATCGCGCCGAGCGCGACGACGCGCAGCACAACGTGGGCGTCTGGTCGAAATTCGCCGACGACGCCGAGGCGTCCTTGGTGGCGGGCCGCCTCGACGGTGAGCGCGTGTTCACCATCGTGCCGGAAGGATTGAGCGGGTCGCTGACCGACAAGATGCACGCGCTGCTCACGACCGCGGGCGCGGTCGACGCCGGGCGCCTCACGCTGGCCAATGCGTGGGCCGACGATCCGGCACCCACCGACGACATCGCCAAGGCGCTCGACATCGTGGGTCCGAGCAACATCGATTCGGTGACCGACGCCGCCGCCGAGCGGTTGGCCCGCGAGTTCGCCGCCGGCGGCGGGCCGACCCTGCCGGCCCTGGTCGACGCCAACCTGGCTCGCCTCGACGCCGGTGACGCGGCCAGCGCGCCCGGTCTCCAGGCGCGGTTCCTCGTCATCGACGACGGCGCGCCCGCAGGCCTGCTCGAACCCTTGACGCGCGCCCTGGCGGCGCAGATCCCCAAGAGCGTGCTGGTGGCCGACGCCAGCCCCGACGACACCATCAGCCAGTCAATGGTGGTGGCCATGCGCAACAAGCCCGAGTCGGCGCTGTTCAGCACCGTCGATCATCTGGACACAGTGCCGGGCCGCCTGGCCGCGATCCTGGCGCTGCGCGACTTCGACCGCGGCGCCACCGGCGATTACGGCAGCGGACCCGGCCACGACCGCGCCGCTCCCGCGCCCGGCTGACGTGACCACTGTCGCGCTCGTCGCGGCGAAGGACGCGTCGGCGTCGATCGCCGCGACCGTCGAAGCACTGCTCGGCCTGCGCGGTGTCGGCGAGGTGTGGGTCGTCGACGACGGGTCGACCGACGACACCGCGACGCGCGCCGCGGGCGTTGGAGCGCACGTCGTCCGGTTGGAGGTCAATCGGGGCAAGGGCGGCGCGCTGGCCGCGGGTGTGGCGGCGACGCCGCACGCCGAGCGCTACCTCCTCGCAGACGCTGATCTCGGCGCCACCGCCACCGGACTCGCGCCGCTGCTCGACGGAGACGCAGCGTTCGTGGTCGGGGCCCTCCCGTCGGCCGGGGGACGCGGCGGGTTCGGGACGGTGAAGCGACTGGCCGCGGCGGGCATCCGGCGGGCGACGGGCGTCACCGCCGCCGCGCCACTGTCGGGCCAGCGCGTCGTCGACGGGCCGAGCCTACGGTCGCTGGTGCTCGCTCGACGCTTCGGCGTCGAGGTCGGCATGACGATCGATCTCGTGCGGTCCGGCGTCGCCCTCCACGAGGTCGCGGTCGACGTCGAGCACGATCACCGCGGGCGATCGGTCGGCGGGTTCGTTCATCGTGCTCGCCAGGGCATCGACATCGCCGCCGCGCTGACGACGCGGCTGTGGACGCAGCGCCAGCGGGTCGTGGCCGTCGTGCTCGCCGGGATGACTGCTTTCGCGGTGCTGAGCGCCATCGCCTACGTCCGGCGGCCTCCAGCCGGCGTGGCGATTCCGACGACGTCGCGCGTCGAGCTGTTCGCCTACGACGGCTTGCGGCTGTCGGATTTGGATGCCGCCGACCGTCCGGCGTTGCGGGCGGTAGCGCGGCGCGGCGCCGTCGGCGCGCTGAGCGTGCGGACTTCGGATCGGCGCAGCCTCAGCCGACGGTCCAACAGCGACCGCCCGGCGCCTGCCGATGCCTACGCCTCGCTGGGGGCATCGGCGCGCGTGCGCGCCGGCGCCGACATGGTCGCCAGTCGCAGCCTGGCGCGACGCGACCACGCTGACTCGCTGCCCGGCACGCTGGGCGATGCCCTGCGCGCCGCCGGGAAGCCGCCGACGGTGCTGACCCCTGACCGGGCGGCGTGGTTGGCGGTGGCCGATCGAACCGGCCACGTCGACGCCGGCTCGGACGGCGCCGTGGTGCTCGAAGCCCCGACAGCCGATCCCGATGCCGCGCTGGCGCGCGCGGTGCAGCGTCTCGGCCCCCACGATCTGCTCGTCGTCTTCTCACCGACACCTCCGGGCCGGGACTGGGAACTCACACCGATTGTGCTGGTGGGCGACGGCATCACCCGCGGGTCGATCCAGTCCGCCACGACGCATCGGGCCGCCCTCGCGGGCCTCGTCGACATTGCTCCGACGGTGCTGCGCGCCTTGGGGGTCGATCCGCCGGCGTCGATGACGGGCGCGGCGTTGCGAGTGAGCACGCATCCGGCGCACCTGGCCCCGTACGAGCGCCTCGAGGTCGACGGCGCGGCGCGCAATCGCTTCTTCCTGCCGGCATCGGTTGCGTACACGGTCGCCGCCATCGCGTTCTACCTCGGGCTCTTGGCGGCGCTGCGATGGGATGGCGGCCACCGCTGGCGCGGCCTGTTGCGTGTCGGCGCGTGTATCGCCGCGGCGTTTCCGTTCGCGCTGCTCGTGACGGGGGCGATGCAGCACTGGCTGCGGTTTGGCGGTGAGTCGCCCCTGCTGCTGGTCGCCGTGACCGTCGGACTCGGCGCCGCCGCGGCGCGCCTGCGTGGCCTCGCGCCTGTTTACGCCCTCGCCTGGGCGTGCCTGGTGGTGATCAGCCTCGACGTGGCGGCCACGGGCCCGCTGCACGCTGCGAGCCTGCTCGGCTACACCATCCAGACGACCGGTCGGTATTACGGCCTGCCGAACGCGTCGTTCTCGATCTACGCCTCGAGCTTGTTCCTCGTCGCCGCGGCGCTCGCCGGTTGGGAGCCGACGCCGACGAGCGCCAGCGCGGCCGCGACGGTGATGGCCGTTGGCACGGCCTTCCTGGCTGCGCCCTGGCTGGGTAACGACGTCGGCGGGTTCCTGACGTTGTTGCCGGTGAGCGCGGCTGCCGCGTGGGCGCTCTTCGGCGGTCGGTTCACCCGCCGGACGCTGATCGTCGGGGCGATCGTCGTCGGCGTGCTGTTCGTCGCGGTCGCCTTCGTGGAAGCGCGTACCGGCGGGTCCCATCTGAGCCGCGCCGCGTCGGAAACGGCGTCGAATCGCTCCGGGCTGCGCAACACGCTGACCCGTCGGGTCGACGCCAACCTCGGGTTGCTCGTCGATCAGTGGTGGGGCTTCGGGTCGATCGCGCTGGCTCTCGTCGGCATCGCGCTCCTGGCGCGGGCGCAGCGGTTCGCCAATTACCTGGCGCCGCGGTCGGGACTGCGCGTCGCGGCATTCGCCGTGTTGGTGACGAGCATCGTCGGCTTCCTCGTCAACGACTCGGGGCCGGTCGTGAACGTGCTGTGCCTCGTCGTGTTGGCGCCAGCCCTTGCGCTTACGGCGTTGGCCGGGCCGCGTACCGCGTCTGTTGGCGTGTGAGCACTTTGAAGATCCACGTGGTGCGGCCTTCGGAAACAAACGTGTGGATGGTGGCGAACCCGTCCCGGGAGTGGTCGCGGCCGTCCATCAGCGGCAGCAGATCGCGGCGCCACAGCTGCGTCGTCGGGTCGTAGACGAAATACGTGACGTTCTGGTACCGGGCGTAACGCCACACCTGCTCGAGCGTCCCCACCGGCGGCACGATGAGCTTGTTGTGCGGCAAGTAATACGGGAGCGCCGTGCTGCGCGTCATGACGCGCGCGGACGGCGGAATGTGTTGTTGGCGCAGCCACCGCGCCGCGATCTGGAGATCGGCGCGCTCGCGCACGATCTGGGGACCGTGCGGGCCTTCGAAGTAGGTGCAGATCGACATGATCGACGCCACGATGCCGATGGTCACCCAGATGCGCCGCTGGCGCTCGGGCAACTCCGCGAGTCCAACGGCGGCGAGCACGGCGAGCGCGGCGACGACCGGCGGCAGGTAGCGGTTGAGCACGAAGAAGCCGATGACGATAGCCAGGGTCACGAGAAGCACGCCGAACACCGCGACGACCGTCGCCTGCGTGCGGTGCCTCCACAACGCCCACAGCGCAAACGGGAAGAGCGGCAGCGCGAACAGCCGCCAGCCCGGCATCGTCGTGGTGTTGAACGACAGCAGCGACTTGTAGAGCTGGCGGAGGTTCTCGCCGACGATGTCGAGGTACTGCCGCGGGTTCTGGCGCGCCAGCACCGTAAGCGGGTACGTCTTGTGCTCGGTCGAGTGTCCGGACGGATCGAGCTTGTACAGGTACGTGTCGCGAGTCACGCGGTCCTGCGCCGCGAGGGCTCGCCACGCCTGGATGTTGACGTCGACCGACTTGGCGGTGAGCTCCCAGTGACCCGACTTCGCGTGCAGGAAGGCGACGTACGGCCCGGCGAGCACGCCGACGCCCACGAGGCACGCGGCAGCCACCGCGGCGAAGCGGCGGAGACGGGCGGCGGTGAACGCCTCGCGGTTGAGCCGGCCGCCGAGCGCCCGCAACCCGAGGATGAAGCCGAAGAAGGCAGACACGAGAATGCCTTCGGGGCGCAGGAGGTAGGCGGCACCGATCAACAGACCGACCGAGAGCGAACGCAGCAGCGAAGGCGGTTCGTCCCAGGTGCCGCGACGGCCGACGCACACGAGCGCGGCGCCGCACAGCAGCGCCGCGTAGATCGCCTCCGATCCGCCGGTGCCCCGCGCCAGGTTGACGCCGATGCCCGGTGACAGCGCGGCGATCCACAGCGCCAGGATCCCGGCGGTCCGCCCGCCGATGCGCCAGGCCAGCGCTCCGAGGATGCCGAGCAGCACGCAGCTCGACACGAACGTGACGATGACCGTGGCGTGGTGCGGCTCAGGGGTGAGCTTGGCCAGGCCGCCGAGGATGATCGGCAGCAGCGGCGGGAAGTGCAGTTCGGGGCCGTTCTGATAGGTGATGCCGAGGCCGCGCCAGATATTGCGCCCCGTGCCGAGGTAGGCGGCTTCGTCCGGGCCGACGACGTTGTCGGTATAGGCAGCGACGAGGCGCAGGAGGACGCCGACCGCAATCGGCACGGCGACGGCCATCGGTACCTCGCGGGACCCCACGCGCACCGAGCGCGCCATGAACGCTTTCAACTGCGGACGCGGCCTCGGATCATCGTCCAGGGCACTGGCCGCAGCACTTCCTCGACGTCGATGGCTTCACCCACGAGGCGGGTGAAGCCGCGGCGGGTGAAGTGCTGGATGTGGCCCGGGGTGTTGCCCAACGCGGACACGTAGCGGCCCCGCGCCAGATTGCCGAGACGCCACACCGGCTCCCACGGCACTGACAAGACCACGGCTCCCGACGCGACACGCGCGATCTCGCGCAGGGCCTGCCGCGGATCCGGCAGGTGCTCGAGCACCTCGATGGCCAAGACGAGGTCGAAGCTGCGGTCGGCGAAGGGGAGGGCGAGCGCCGAGCCCTGCACCATTCGCGACTCGACGCCGTCCCACGCTTCCATCAGTTCGACGTCGGGCAGGTCGAGGCCCACGAGTTCCGCGCCCGGGAAGCGACCGCCGATGGCGGTGAGCTGGCGGCCTTCGCCGCAGCCCACCTCGAGAACGCGCTGAGCCGTTGCCGGCAGGCAGCGCTGGAGCGCGGCGCTGAACCCGTCGACCATGCGGCGCTCGATCGGATTCTTGGTCGCCTCTTTGTGGACGACGTTGCCGGTGGGAACCGCGGTCATACGCCGCCGTCGGAGCCATGGCGCGTGCGGGCCACGACGAGGTCGGCGAGCAGAGCCAGCACCACGATCTGGAAGCCGGCGAACAGCAACAGCATTGTGTCGATCGCGATCCGGAACGGGTGCGCGACGAGGTCGTAGACGACTTTGGCGCCGCCGAGCCCGAGCAGGGTGAGCCCGACGGGCATGAACACGGTGAGCGGGTTGAAGAACGTCACCATCCGCAGGATCTGCATGATGTACACGTAGGTGTCGCGGATCGGATGAAACTTCGACCGGCCCGTGCGCTGCGCGTAGTCGATCGGCGTGTAGATCACGCGCTTGCCGTCCATCAGCATCGTGAGCGTGATGGTGGACACGTGCGAGAAGCCGCTCGGCAGCAATGGCAGGTACGGCAACGCCGCCTCGCGACGGAAGGCGCGGAAGCCGGTGTTGAGGTCGTGGATCTCGCTCTTGGTCAGGATGCTGGCGAACTTCTTGATCACCCACTTCACCGGCTTGCGCAGCAGGCGCATCGTGCCCTCTTCGGTCCGGCGGGCGCCGATGACCTGGTCGGCGTCGCCGAGCGCGTCCACGAGCTGCGCCAGTTCGTGATTGGGATAGGTCATGTCGGCGTCGGTCCACACGACGATGTCGCCCTTGGCTTCCTGCGAGCCGACGCGGCGCGCCGCGCCCGGGCCCCGGTTCACCGGGAAAGTGATGCGCCGGATCCACGGGAACTTGTCGGCGATCTTGGGTGAGTCGTCGGTGGACGCGTCGTCGACGAGCACCAGCTCCCACGTGTACTTCGACGCGTCCAGTCCCTCCTTGATGCGGAGAATCTCCTGCTCGATGCACGCCTCCTCGTTGTACATCGGGAGGACGACGCTGATATCGGGTGCCACGGACACTGAGTCTCGCAGGTCGTTACCGCGAGCGGCGAGTCATCCACAGCGCGCCGAGGGCAGCGCCGGCGCCGTCGGCGACGACGAACGCGAGGCGGGCAAGGAGGGCGGCGGCGGCCGCGTCGTGGGCCGCCATGCCGCTGGTGAGCACGAAGATCGACTCGCGCACGCCGATGCCGCCCGGCGCCGGAATCGCCAGGAAACCGGCGCACCAGGCCACGGCGCTGGCGAAGGCCACGTGCGCGATCGGAGCGTGCATCCCCAGCGCGCGTACGCAGAGCCACTGCGCTACCCCGACGCCGATCCACGCGGGGAGGTACCCGACGACGAGGCCGACGCCGTCGCGCCAGGACGGAACGATGACGTCGACTTTGCGTCGGGCGACGCGCTCGATGAGCGCGATAGCCCGGCTGATGACCGCCGGATGCAGGGCCGCCACGCCCACGACGAGGAAGGCGATCACACCGAGGACCGCGCCGGCGCCCTTGGCCCCGGCGGCCGCGGGCAGCAACACGACGGCGGCGAGGGCGCCGGCGA
Organism: Acidimicrobiales bacterium; assembly: GCA_035546775.1. NCBI lineage: Bacteria > Bacillati > Actinomycetota > Acidimicrobiia > Acidimicrobiales > Acidimicrobiales bacterium. The sequence continues at coordinate 46,965 of DASZWD010000015.1, read as the reverse complement.
GGTACAGCCCCGCCAGCGACGCCGCCACCGACGCGTAGGCGGCGGAGCGGGCGACGCCGTTGCGTACTGCCAACTCACCGCGGCCCACGACGGCCCACACCGCGCCCGGCAGGTACTTGCCGACCTCGCCCTGGTAGTAGAGCGGAACCGCGTCACCGACGGGGAGTTCGGCACCGACGAGCGTCGCGGCGGCCGACCAGCGCGCCGCCACGTAGGTCATCGTTGCGATGGCGACCGCCCCGCCGGCCCCGACCCAGCCGGCGCTGAGGTGGTGAAACGAGCCGTCGTGGATGCCCTGTGCGAGGGCGCGACCGACGAAGGCCAAGCCGGCGGCGACGAACACCAGCCGTAAGACGAGGCGCCCACCGCTAGGAATGCGGCTGATCTTAAGAAACGCGAGCGAAGATCTAGGGATGCAGGAGGCGATCTGGGCGATCGGTTGTGCGTTGCTCGCCGGTGTGGCCGCCGTGGCGTTGACGCCGACCCTGCGCGTCCCGCCGTTGTTGCGCACCAACTACGCGGGCCGTGATGTACCGACCGCCGGCGGCATCTGTGTACTGCTCGCCTTCGGCGCCATCGTCGCCGTCGCCATCGCCTGGAACCCGACGCGCAATTGGTACTTCGTACCGCCGCTGCTGGCGCTGGCGTTCGGCTTCGGGCTCCTCGGTCTCTTCGACGACGTGGTCGGCACTCACGCGGCGCGCGGCTGGCGCGGCCACTACCGCGCCCTGCAGGAAGGACAACTCAGCTCCGGTGCGGTGAAATTGATCGGCGGCGTGCTCCTGGCGTGGGCCGTCAGCTTTCCCTTCTCGGAGTCGTTGTTCGGTCGCCTCGTGTGCGTGGTGATCGTCGCCGGGTGCGCCAACGCCGCCAACCTGCTCGACCTTGCGCCGGCGCGCACGACCAAGGTGGCGGCGCTTGTCGTCGTCGTCACCGCTCTGTTGCGCGGTGGCCTCTACGCCGGGCACCCCGCGCTGTGGTTCGTGGCCGGTGCCGTCGGTCTTGCCCCTTTCGAACTGCGCGAGCAACTGATGCTGGGCGACACCGGCGCCAACGCCCTGGGAGCCGTCGTGGGCTTCGAGCTGCTCTTCACGTCTCCGGGCGTCCGATTGATCATCGCTGCGATCGTGATCGCGTTGAACGTGGCCGGTGAGCTCGTGAGTTTCTCCACGGTCATCGAGCGGGTGGCGCCGCTGCGCGCCCTCGACCGCCTCGGGCGCCGCCTGTGAGGTTCGTGCGCGCCGTGGTCGTACTCGTGGTCGTGCTGGTCGTTTTCGCGGTGCTCTTCGCCAAGGTGACCTCGGACAACGGGACACGCGTGGCTACACCGCGGCTCGGCAAGGGGATCGAGGCCCTCGACGTCGGCACAAGCACGAAAGTGCGGTTGTCGCCGGACGGGTCGCGTATCGCGGTGGTCGAAGACGGCGCGGTGACCGTCGTCGGACTCGACGATGCCCACATCGTGACCCGTGCCGGTAACGACGTCGTCGACGCGACGTGGATGCCGGACGGCACGCGTCTTCTGGTCGTCGAAGGTCCCATCCCGACGGGGCAGGTCGACACCATCGACCTGCGCGGACATGTCGACGGTGTCGCCACGCTCGACCCGTCGATCGGCTTCGGCAACGGCGACGGCGTGGCGGTGAACGATCGCGGGACCGAGGCCGCGGTGATCGCGGTCAGCCGCGACGCCATCGGCGGCACCACCCACACCGACCTCGCCACGGTCGAACTCCAAACCGGCAAGGTGCGCGTGTATCGCACGACGCGCGACGAAGCCCGTCCGGTGTTCCTCGACGACGACACGGTGGCGGTGGCGTCGCAGGGCCCCACGGGTCCGGCGCGCCTCGACACCGTGGACTTGGTGTCCGGCGGGGTGCAGGCCGGCCGGCCGATCGTCGACGGACCGTACGGGCGCACGTTCGGCGGCGACGCCGTCGTGGCCCGGCGGGCGGCGCAGGGTGCCTACCGCCTGCTCGCCGTCGCGGCGGACGGGCACGAAGCCACGCTCCACGTGACGAAGCCCCACCGCCACGTCGTCGCCGTCAACCGCGAAGTCACTCGCTGCCTGGTGCGCGTCGTCGATCCGGGCGGCAGCGCCCACCTCGCGATCGAAGGCTTCGACTAAGGATCCCTGGATGGGGCCGGCCGCGAGATACGATGGCCTCCCGTGGCGAAGCACATCTTTGTGACGGGTGGCGTGTCGAGTTCGCTGGGCAAGGGTCTTACGGCCGCTTCGCTCGGCCGACTGCTCAAGCAGCGGGGCCTGCGGGTCACTATGCAGAAACTCGACCCGTATCTGAACGTCGACCCGGGGACGATGAACCCCGACGAACACGGCGAGGTATTCGTCACCGACGACGGCGGCGAAACCGACCTCGACCTCGGCCACTACGAACGGTTCATCGACGAGTCGCTCAAGCGCGAGTCCAACGCCACCACGGGTTCGATCTACTCGACCGTCATCGCGAACGAACGCCGCGGCGCCTTTCTCGGCAAGACCGTGCAGGTCATCCCGCACATCACCGACGAGATCAAGAACCGCATCAAGCGCCTCGCCACCGACGACGTCGACATCGTCATCACCGAAGTCGGCGGCACCGTCGGCGACATCGAGATCCTGCCGTTCCTCGAGGCGATCCGGCAGTTCCGCAAGGACGTCGGCCGCGACAACGTGCTGTACCTCCACGTCACCCTGATCCCTTATCTCGACCCGTCGGGTGAGCTCAAGACCAAGCCGACACAGCACTCCGTGACCGAGTTGCGCAGCCGCGGCATCCAGCCCGACGTGATCGTGCTGCGGGCCGACCGGCCGGTGTCCGACGGCCTCAAACGCAAGATCTCGAATCTGTGCGACGTGCCGATCGAAGCGGTGGCGTGCGCCATCGACGCCCCATCGCTCTACGAGATCCCGCTGGCGCTGCACGAAGAAGGCCTCGACGATTACGTGTGCCGCATGCTGCGTTTCGAAACGCCGCTGCCCGACTTGCGGGCCTGGAACGCACTGGTCGAGCGCGTCGAGAGCGCTACGACGCCGGTGCGGATCGGCCTGATCGCCAAGTACTACCTGCCCGACGCCTACCTGTCGGTGGTGGAGTCGCTGCGTCACGCCGGCTACGCCCACGGCGCCAAAGTCGAGATCGAGTGGATCCAGGCGGAGGAAGTGTCGGGGCTGCTCGCCGAGGAGCGCCTCACGGGGCTCGACGGCATCGTCATCCCGGGTGGGTTCGGCGAGCGCGGCCTCGAAGGCAAGATCACCGCCGCCAACGTCGCGCGCGAGCACGCCATCCCGTGCCTTGGCTTGTGTCTCGGTCTCCAGATGATGGTGATCGAATTCGCCCGCAACGTCTGCGGGATGGCCGGCGCCCACTCCGCCGAAGTCGACCAGGCGACGCCGTACCCGGTCATCGCCTTGATGGACGAACAGCGCGACGTCGTCGACATGGGTGGCACGATGCGCCTCGGTGCCTACGTCGCGAAGCTGCTGCCCGGCTCACAGGTGGCCGAGCTCTATGGCGAGAACGTCGTGTCGGAACGCCACCGGCATCGCTACGAGGTCAATGCCCGGCTGCGCAGCCGCATCGAAGAGCACGGGCTCGTGTGCTCGGGCGAGTCGCCTGACGGTCGTCTCGTCGAGTTCATCGAACTGCCGACGCACCCGTTCTGGGTCGGGACGCAGGCGCACCCCGAGTTCAAGAGCCGGCCTGACCGGCCGCATCCGTTGTTCCACGGGCTCGTCGGCGCCGCCCTCGAGCGCGCCAACTCGCGGACGCCGCGGCTGATCCAACTTGACGAACCTGTCTCCGAAATTTCACAAGCGCTCTGAGCGCCAGCTGCACCGTGGCGCGCTGATCAGCCTCGGTGAAGGGACCTTCGTCGGGCCCGAAGGCGACGAGTTCGTGCGCGACCTCGTCCACCATCCGGGCGCAGTCTCGGTTGTCCCCTACGAAGCCGACGGCACCGTGCTGCTGGTGCGGCAGTACCGCGCGGCGGTCGAGCGCGAGCTCCTCGAGATCCCCGCGGGCAAGCGCGACGTGGCCGACGAGCCCCCGGAGCTCACCGCCCATCGTGAGCTGGCCGAAGAGGTCGGCCGCCGGGCCGGACGGCTCGAGTTGCTGGGCACCTTCTACAACTCGCCCGGGTTCTGCGACGAGTACTCCTACACGTACCTCGCCCGCGAGCTGACCGAGGTGCCGATCGAGGCGCACTCAGTAGAGGAGGCGGCGATGACAATCGAGCGATTGCCGCTCGTCGAAGCCCTGGCGCTGATTGCGACGGGCGACATCGTCGACGCCAAGACGATCGTCGGTCTGCTCCTGGCCAAGGAGCGCGTCGGGTGATCGTCGGTGTTCCGCGAGAGATCAAGACGGCGGAGAACCGCGTCGCCCTCACCCCCGACGGCGTCACCGAACTGCGGGCCCATGACCACGAGGTGCTCGTCGAGCGCGGCGCGGGCGACGGTTCGTCGATCCACGACGACGACTACGCGGCGGCGGGCGCGCGGCTCGTCGACGGCGCCGAGGCGTGGGGCGCGCAACTCGTCGTCAAGGTAAAAGAACCGCAGGCGAGCGAGTTCGCCTACCTGCGCCGCGACCAGATCCTCTTCACCTACCTGCACCTGGCCGCGTATCCAAAGGTGGCCGATGCCCTGCTGGGGGCCGGCACGACGGCGGTGGCCTACGAGACCGTGCAGCTGGCCAACCACGCGTTGCCGCTGCTGGCGCCGATGAGCGAAGTTGCCGGTCGGATGGCAACACAGGTCGGCGCTCACTTCCTCGAGCGCGCTCACGGAGGACGCGGGGTCCTGCTCGGCGGCGCGCCCGGTGTGCGCCCGGCGCGCGTCGTCGTGCTCGGCGCGGGGAACGTCGGGTGGAACGCCGCGTGGATCGCGCAAGGCATGGAGGCCGAGGTGTTGCTGCTCGACCGCGACCTCGACCGGCTGCGCTGGGTCGACCAGATTCACCAAGGCCGGATCATGACGCTGGCGTCGAACCGCGCCGCGGTCGAACGTGCCGTGTCCGAAGCCGACCTCGTGATCGGCGCCGTGCTCGTGGCCGGCGGACGCGCGCCGCAGGTCGTCACCGAGCCGATGGTGCGGGCCATGCAGAAGGGTGCGGTGATCGTCGACGTGGCCGTCGACCAAGGCGGCTGCGTCGCCACCACGCACGAGACGACCCACGACAACCCCGTCTACGAAATCGACGGCGTGCTGCACTACGCGGTGGGCAACATGCCCGGTGCCGTGCCGCACACCTCGACCTACGCGCTGACCAACGCCACGCTGCCCTATGTGGTGGCGATCGCCAACGACGGGTTGACCGGCGCGATGCACGCCCACACCGAACTTGTCGGCGGGGTGACGATCGTCGGCGGACACGTGACGCAGCCCGCCGTGGCCGAGGCGCTGGCGCGTGCCGTCGTCGACCCCTTCACCGCCCTTGGCTGACCTCGCCCAGGAGTTCGCCGACTGGCTCGCAGCCGAAGGCCGCGCCACCAACACGGTGGCCGCCTACCGCCGCGACGTCGCGGCGTACCTCAAGTGGCGGGCGGCGACGGAGGGCGAGCTAGGCGACTACGTCGAGCACGTGCGCGCCACTCGAGCGCGCAGCTCGGCTGATCGGGCAGTGGTCGCGTTACGCATCTTTCATCGCTGGCGCGATGACACCACGCCCACTCCGGAGCTCGTGGGACTCCCGCGGCCAGCGCCACCGAGTGACGAGCCGCTGCTGTCCGAGGACGATGTCGCCCGCTTGCTTCGTGCCGCCGAGGGCGAGACGGCGGAGCGCCGGCGTGACGCCGTCACCGTCGCACTGCTGTATTTCGGTGGGCTCAAGGCGACGGAGGCAATCTCGCTCGACGTCGCGGACGTGGCCGCCGACGCCCTGGTCCTCACCGTCGACCGCGACGGGCCCCACGAACGGCTGCTGCCCGTCGTGCCGGCGTTGCGCGCGGTCCTGGTCCGCTGGCTCGACGGGCGCGGTCGCACACGGCTGCGCCCGTCCACGTCAGCGGTCCTGCTGAACCGACGCGGGCAACGCCTGACCCGTCAGGGGTTGTGGCTGCTGACGAGCGCCGTCGGCCGGCGCGCCGCGTTGCTCGACGCGCTGTCGCCCAACGACCTGCGACGGGCGTGCGGTGCCCATCTCGGCGCCCGCGGCGTGCCCGCGACGTCCGTGGGCGCCTTTTTGGGGCATTCCCGCGGCCCGATGCCAACTTCGGGAATGCTGAACGAAATTGGATGGGGGAGTTGTAACCTCTCGTTATGAGCGAAGTTACCTCCGTCGCGGCTCGCGCCCTCTTGGAAGCCGAGCGCGATTCTTTGCGCGCGGAGCTGGCGGATCTGGGCGGTCTCGACTACGACGCCAACTTCGCCGACACCAGCCAGGTGACGGCGGAGCGCGGCGAGACCGAGGCGCTGGCCAGCACGCTCCAGGAGTCGCTCGACGAGGTCGAGCGGGCGTTAGCCAAGCTCGAGGACGGCTCGTACGGCAAGTGCGAGGTGTGCGGCGAAGACATCGCCGCGGCGCGTCTCGAAGCCATGCCCGCGGCGCGGTACTGCATCACGCACGCCTCGACGCGTCGGTAGATGACCGACGCGGCGCAAAAGCCGCCGACGACACCCGTCTCGCCGCGCGTGGCGCGTGAGCGCCTGATCGTCGTCGCGCTTCTGGTCGGCCTCGCCGTGCTGGCGATCAGCCGGGGTGCGATCGACCGGGACTCGGTCATCTTCATCGCGGTGATCGTGCCTTCGGTGATCCTGCACGAGATCTCGCACGGCGCGGTGGCGTATCTGTTCGGTGACGACACCGCCAAACGCGCCGGGCGCTTGACGCTGAACCCGTTGGTGCACATCGACCCGATGGGAACAATCGTGATGCCGACGCTGCTGGCGCTGGCGCACGCCACCCCCTTCGGCTTCGCCAAGCCGGTGCCCGTAAACGTGGGCAAGCTGCGGCATCCGCGCAACGAGAGCCTCCTCGTCAGCCTGGCCGGGCCGGCGACCAACTACACGCTGGCGCTGCTGGCCGCGGCGGCATGGCGCTTCGGCAATCCGCACGGCGAGATCATGGGGACGTTCCTGCTCGAACTCGGGATCGGCAACGTGTTCCTGGGCACGTTCAACCTGCTGCCGGTGCCGCCTCTCGACGGCTCCGGGTTGCTCGAGCGGATCCTCCCCGAGAGCATGTGGCCGGGATACTTGCAGTTCCGGCGCTACTCGATGGTGCTCGTGTTCTTCGTGGTGTTCGGGTTTCCCGGCGTGATCGAGAAGGTGGCCAACCCCGTCTACCGGGTGTGGTTGCATCTCGCCGGCCTGCACTTCTCGCTGTGAAGGCGGCACACCTCGCCAAGCGGTTCTTCACGTCGCTGTGGCCCGGCGGCCCGACCGCCGCGGACGACGCCTGGGCGCTGCATTACCTCAACGCGGGCGAGACGATGCTGTGGCGGCGCATGGCGGGCTTCGACCGCCGTCACGCTGTCGGCGTTGCCCGACGTGTGTGCGCGGCGTTGGGCGACGACGCCACGCGCCCGGTGGTGGCCGCGGCGTTGCTGCACGACGTGGGCAAGATCGAGAGTGGTTTCGGGGTGTGGCGCCGCGTCGGTGCCACGGTGTTGACCGCGGTGCGCGGGCGCGACCGTGTCACCGGGCGCGTGGCCACCTACGTGAACCATCCGGCGCTCGGCGCCGCGTTGCTGCGCGAGGCCGCTGCCGATCCCGTGACGGCGGCGTGGGCGCAAGAGCACCACCTGCCGCCGGAGCGCTGGACGCTCGACGCGCCCATCGCTGCTGCGCTGAAGAACGCCGACGACGACTAGCGCAGGAGGCCGATGGCGTCGGCGGCCGCCTGATACGTGACCGCGGCAACGGCGCGTGCCTTCTCGGCGCCGTCCTGCAACACGCCGCGCACGTAGCCCGGGTCCTGCACCAGCTCGTCGAAGCGCTGGCGGACGGGACGCACGTATTCGACCCATGCCGCGGCGGTGTCGGCCTTGAGGGCGCCGTAGGTGTCGTACTTGGCCGCCAGCTCGGCGGGGGGCGTGCCCGTGGCCACCGACAGCAGTTCGAGCAGGTTCGACACGCCCGGCTTCTTCGCCGGGTCGTAGCGCACTTCGGTCTCGTTGTCGGTGACAGCGCGCTTGATCTTCTTGGAGACGACCTCGGGCGGCTCCATCAGCAGCACTTTGCCCTGGGGTGAGCTGCGCGACTTGCTCATCTTGATCGTTGGGTCCTGGAGATCCATGACCCGGGCGCCGACGTGGGGAATGGCGGCTTCGGGCACGACGAATGTCTCGCCGTAGCGCGTGTTGAAGCGCTCGGCGATGTCGCGCGCGAGCTCGAGGTGCTGGCGCTGGTCGTCGCCGACGGGGACGCGGTCGGCTTGGTACAGCAGGATGTCCGCGGCCATGAGCACGGGATAGGTGAACAGTCCGACGCGGGCTGCGCCCTCGCCGCCCTCGGCCGTCTTGTCCTTGAACTGCGTCATGCGTCGTAGCTCGCCGAAGGCCGCGATGCACTCGAGGATCCAGCTGAGACGGGTGTGTTCGGCCACCTGGCTCTGCAGGAAGATCGGGGCCACGTTGGGGTCGATGCCGACCGCGAGCAACACGGCAGCGGCGTCGAGCGTCGAGGCCCGCAGTTCAGCCGGGTCGTGGTCACCCAGCGTCAGCGCGTGCAGGTCGACGACGCAGTAGAACGACTCGTGGTCGTGCTGGTCGGCGGCCCAGTGCCGGAGCGCGCCCACGTAGTTGCCTACATGCACCTCTCCGCTGGGCTGAATGCCCGACAGCACGCGTGTCATGCGAAGAATCTACGGGACGAGGCGCGCCACCACGTCGTTGATATCGAGCTGATGCACGATGCCGGCGCGCCGATCGCGCACTTCGACGGTTCCCTCGGCGAGACCGCGACCGATCACGACGATGGTCGGCACGCCGAGCAACTCGGCGTCTTTGAGCCTCACGCCCGCCGACAGGTCGACGCGGTCGTCGTAGAGCACGCGCACGTTGCGATCGTTGAGCGCGTCGACAAGCTGCTCGGCGAAGGCGTCGGCGTCGTCTCCCTTGGCGATGCGCACCACGTGGACGTCGGCCGGCGCGATCTCTCGCGGCCAGCAGAGACCGAGCTCGTCGTGGGTCGCCTCGGCGATGGCGGCGACGGCGCGGGACACGCCGATGCCGTACGAGCCCATGGTCACGACGACTTCGTTGCCTTCGGCGTCCTGGACGGTGAGGTCGAGCGCCTCGGCGTATTTGCGGCCCAGCTGGAAGATGTGACCGATCTCGATGCCGCGCTCGAGCGTGAGCCCGGCACCGCAGCGGGGGCAGGGGTCTCCGGCGCGCACCTCGGCGGCGTCGACGACGCCGTCGGCGCGAAAGTCGCGGCCGGCTACGAGATCCACGACGTGCTTGCCGTTCGCGTTGGCCCCCGTCACCCAGGCGGTGCCGTCGACGACGCGCGGGTCGACGAGATAGCGGACGCCGTGGACGGCGCCGAGGGCGGCGGGGCCGATGTAGCCCTTGACCAGCTGCGGGTGGGCGGCGAAATCCTCGTCGGTGAACGGTGCGACTGTGCCGGGCGCGACGACAGCCTCGAGGCGGCGCAGGTCCAGCTCGCGGTCGCCGGGCAGACCGACGGCGAGGGGCGTGCGCGTGCCGTCGGCGGCGCTCAGCATGACGACGACATTCTTGAGCGTGTCCGCCGCGTGCCAGGTACGGTCCGGGAACCGCTGGCGCAGCAACTCGACCAAGGAGTCGATGGTCGGTGTGTCCGGGGTGTCCTCGACGTGGGCCGCCGGCGGGTCGTCGTCGGGCGCCTGCGGGGGCGCGATCGTGACCGCCTCGACGTTGGCGGCGTAGAGGCAGGCCGGGCACTGGGCGAAGGTGTCCTCGCCGGCGGGCAGCGGCGCGAGAAACTCCTCGCTGGCCGAGCCACCCATCGCGCCCGAGGTCGCCGCCACGATCACGTAGGGCAGGCCGAGGCGTTCGAACGTGCGGATATAGGCGGCGCGGTGGGCGGCGTAGGACGCGTGCAGGCCGTCGTCGTCGAGGTCGAACGAGTACGAGTCCTTCATCACGAACTCGCGGCCACGCAGCAGGCCGGCGCGCGGACGTGCCTCGTCGCGGTACTTCGTCTGGATCTGAAACAGGCAGACCGGCAGGTCCTTGTACGACGCGCAGATGTCCTTCACCAGCAGGGTGAACATCTCCTCGTGCGTGGGGCCGAGGAGGTAGTCGGCGCCGCGGCGGTCCTGGAGCCGAAACAGGTTGTCGCCGTACTCCGTCCACCGGCCGGTCGCCTCGTAGGGCTCCCGCGGCAACAGGGCGGGGAAGTGCACTTCCTGGAACCCGGCGCGCTCCATTTCTTCGCGAATGACGCGTTCTACGTTGCGCAGGACCATCCAACCGAGCGGTAGCCATGAGTACACGCCGGGGGCGGCGCGACGCACGTATCCGGCGCGCACGAGGAGGCGGTGACTCGCCACATCCGCGTCGGCGGGATCGTCACGCAACGTACGCAGGAACAACGTCGACATCCGCAGGATCGCCACGCCGCCAAAGTAGATTGGCTCGGTGTCCTATGAGGTTTCGACGCCGGTTTTCACGGGCCCGTTCGACCTGCTGCTGCATCTCATCACCAAGGACGAAGTCGAGCTGTGGGAGATCAACCTCAGCGAAATCGTCGATGCGTTCGTCGCCGAGATCGAGCAACTTCAGGCGCTCGACCTCGACGTGGCGACCGAATTCCTGCTTACCGCCGCGGTCCTCGTCGAGCTGAAGACGCGCCGCCTGCTGCCGGGTCGGGCCGACGTCGACCTGGACGAGGAGCTGGCGCTGTGGGAAGAGCGCGACCTGCTGATCGCCCGGCTGCTCGAATGCAAGACCTTCAAGGACGCGGCCCAGGCGCTCGACCGCCTCGCTGATCGGGCCGGCCTGGCTCTGCCGCGGACCGCCGGCATGGAAGAGGCGTTTCTCGGCGTGGCGCCGGATCTGCTCGCCGGTGTCACCCCGGACCAACTGGCGGTCGCCTTCGGCCGCGCCTCGACGCCCAAGCCGGTGCCGATGGTCGACCTGAACCACGTAGCGCCGATTCGGGCGTCGGTGGCCGACGTCGTCGGTGAGCTGGTGGCCAAGCTGCCGCGCCTTGGCCCCACGACGTTCCGGCAACTCGCCGCCAGCGCGCCGAGCCGACTCGACGTGATCATCACGTTCCTGGCGTTGCTCGAGATGTTCAAGCAAGGCCTGATCGACCTCGATCAATCGGAGCGTTTCGCCACGCTGCGCGTCGCTTGGGTCGGGGGCGACGATCCCGACGCCGTGGCCGATCTGCTCGTGGAGGACTACCAAGGATGACCGTCAGTACCGAGACCCGGCGCGCCTTCGAGGCGCTGCTCATGGTGGCGGAGGAGCCGATCTCGGGGTCGCTGTGTGCGCAGCTGCTCGAAATCAGCCAGGCGACCGTCGACGAACTCGCCGAGGCCTTGATGGCGGAATACGAGGCGGCCGATCGCGGCTTCGTCCTGCGACGGGTCGCCGGCGGTTACCGGCTCTACAGCCACCCCGACATGGCGGCCTACGTCGAGCGCTTCGTGCTCGAAGGCCAGACGGCGCGGCTGTCCAACGCCGCACTGGAAACGCTCGCCATTGTCGCCTACAAGCAACCGATCTCGCGCGGCCAGGTCGCGGAGATCCGCGGGGTCAACGTGGACTCGACGCTGCGCACGCTCGTGATCCGCGGCTACGTCGCCGAGGTCGGACGCGACCCGGGGCCGGGTCAGGCACTGATGTACGGCACGACGCCGATGTTCCTCGAAAAGCTCGGCCTCAACGATCTCAGTGAGTTGCCGCCGCTGGCCGACTTCGTGCCCGGGCCCGAGGTGATGGCCGGTCTCGAGAGCAGCCTGCAGGCGACGGCGGCGGAACCGGCACCCGACGCCGAGGCTGCGGCCGCGCCCTCCGAGGCGTGAACCAGGACGGCGAGCGCGTCCAGAAGACGCTCGCCCGGCTCGGGTTCGGTAGCCGACGCGTCTGCGAGAACCTCGTCGCGGAGGGACGCGTCTCCGTGAACGGAGAGGTGGCCGAGTTGGGGCGGCGCATCGACCTCGAACACGATGCGGTTGCGGTCGACGGTGTCCCGGTCGGGGTGCGTCCCGACCTCGTGTACTACCTGCTCCACAAGCCCGCGGGCGTCGTCACGACGGCGGTCGACACCCACGGACGCGAAACGGTGATCGAGCTCGTGCCGGCCGAGCCGCGCGTGTTTCCCGTCGGGCGCCTCGACAAGGACACCGAAGGCTTGCTGCTGCTGACCAACGACGGCGAGCTGGCGCACCGGCTCACGCATCCGTCCTTCGGGGTGGAGAAGGAGTACCTGGCCCACGTCGAGGGCGTCCCCAACGCCAGCGCGCTGGCGCGGCTGCGCAAGGGCGTCGAGCTCGACGACGGCGTGACGGCGCCGGCGAAGGTGGCGCAGCTGGATCCGTCGCTGCTGCGCATCGTGATCCACGAGGGGCGCAACCGACAGGTGCGACGCATGTGCGACGCAGTCGGCCACCCGGTGATCCGGTTGGTGCGCACCCGCATCGGTCCGATCACCGACACCAAGCTCAAGGCGGGGCACTGGCGGGCGTTAACGAACGAAGAGGTCATCGCTCTATCTCGTAGCGTTGGGTGAATGGCGCGACGGGCATCGATCGTCGGCACCGGCCTCATCGGTGCATCGGTGGCGCTGGCGTTGCGCGCCCACGGTTGGCACGTGAGCGGCGTCGATCGTGACGAAGCTCACGCGGCCGACGCACTGGCGGCGGGCGTCGTCGATGCGATCGGTCTCGACCCCGACAGCGAACTGGTCGTCGTCGCCGTGCCGGTCTCGTCGGTCGCCGACGCCGTACGCGACGCGCTCGCCGCGTGCCCGCGGGCGACGGTGACCGACGTCGGTTCGGTGAAGGCGCCGATCGTGGCGGCCGTCGCCGACGATCGCTTCGTCGGAGGCCACCCGATGGCGGGCTCCGAACAGGACGGGCTCAAAGGCGCCGACGCCAACTTGTTCAACGGCGCCACGTGGGTGCTCACGCCGACGGACGGCACTGATCCTGAGCGCTACGCCGACCTGCGTGCCACCGTCAGCAGCATCGGCGCCGACGTCGTGGAGCTCCGGCCCGAGCGCCACGACGCGCTGGTCGCGCTGGTGTCGCACGTGCCGCACCTCACGGCCGCCACGTTGATGGGGATCGCGGCGTCGCGCGCCGAGGAGCACGCCACGCTGCTGCGCCTGGCGGCGGGCGGCTTCCGTGACATGACGCGCATCGCGGCGGGCCATCCGGCGATCTGGCCCGACATCTGCGCCGAGAACCGCGACGCCATCCTCGACGGACTCGACGCGCTGACCGCCGCCCTCGCACAGGTGCGGGCGACGGTCGCCGGTGGTGATCGTGCCGGTCTGCTGGAGCGCCTCGAAGTGGCGCGGGCGGCGCGCATCAACTTGCCGGCGCGCATCGCGACGGCCGACGCGCTGGTCGAGGTCCGCATCCCGGTGCCCGACCGCCCGGGTGTGCTCGCCGAGGTGACAACCCTGGCCGGCGAGCTCGACGTCAACATCGTCGACCTCGAGATCGCCCACTCCGCCGAGGGCGACCGCGGCGTGCTCATCGTCACCATCGACGCCCGCGCCGCCGACCGTGTGTGCGACGAGTTGCGGGCGCGCGGCTATCACCCCGCGGCCACCCCCGTCCTCCTATGACGACGCGGGTCATCACGCCCGTGGCCGGGCCGGTGCGCGGCCGCGTCGTCGTGCCGGGATCGAAGAGCATCACCAACCGCGCGCTGTTGGTCGCGGCCCTGGCCGAAGGAACCTCCACGCTGACCGGCGCGCTGGTGGCTGACGACTCGACGGCGATGATCGAAGCGGTGCGGGCCCTCGGCGCATCAGTGGACGCGCGCGACGGCGGGCGCACGCTCGGCGTGGACGGCATCGGGGGCCGCCTGCCGCGGTCAGCTACCGCGCTGTACGCCCACCAGGCGGCGACGGTGGGCCGGTTCGTGGCCGCCGTCGCGGCGGCGTCGCCGGTGGCCATCACCATCGACGCCGACCCGCAGTTGCGGGCGCGGCCGATGGCCCCGCTGTTCGAGGCGCTGCGGGCGCTGGGCGCCGACGTGCGCGACACCGACGGCTTCCTGCCGGCGACGATTTTCGGCCCGGCCAAGGGCGGATCGGTCACCGTGGCGGCGGGCATCTCGAGCCAGTTCATTTCGGCGCTACTCATTGCCGGCCCGCTGTTCCCCAAGGGTGTGCAGGTGACGCTCGACGGGGCCCGGGTGTCGGAGGGCTACGTCGCCATGACCTCTGCGGTGATGGCGCAATTCGGGATTCGCCCGGCGATCTACCCCTCGACCTGTGCCGTCGGTCCGGGCGTGTACCGCGCCGCCGACTACGCCATCGAGCCCGACGCCAGCGCCGCGTCGTACTTCTACGCGGCGGCGGCCGTGACCGGCGGCGCGGTCGAGGTTGAGGGGCTGGAGCGCGGCAGCAACCTGCAGTCGGACTGGCGGGTGATGGAGATCATGCAGAGCATGGGACCGGAGCTGCGCGGCGTTGACGTCGACATGTCCGACTGCTCCGACATGGTGCCCACGCTCGCCGTCGTCGCCGCCTGCGGGTCGTCGCCGACGCGAATTCACAATGTCGAGTTCATCCGGCGCAAGGAGACCGACCGCGTCGCCGTGACGGTGCGCGAGCTGCGGCGCTGCGGTGTGGAGGTCGAAGAGCACCCAGACGGGATGACGATCCACCCCGGCGCCCGCCATGGCGCGGTGATCGACCCCGCCGGCGATCATCGGATGGCGATGGCCTTCGCCGTCCTCGGTCTCGTCACGCCGGGTATCGAGATCAGCGACGCCGAATGCGTCTCCAAGACGTTCCCGGATTTCTTCGACGTGCTGGATAGGTTGACCGCCGCATGAATGGAACAGTCATCGCCATCGACGGCCCGGCGGGCAGTGGGAAGTCGACCGTGGCGCGTGCCGTCGCGCAGCGGCTCGGCCTCGCCCACCTCGACACCGGCGCCATGTACCGCTCCGTAGCGGTGGCGGCCCTGCGCGACGGCGTCGACACCGCGGATCTCGACGCGGTCGCCGAGTTGGCGAAGCGCACCGAGATCGTGGTCGGCCCTGACGGCGTCTTCGTCGACGGCGTCGACGCCACCGAAGCCATCCGGACCGAAGCCGTCACCAAGGCCGTCACCGCGGTCGCGTCCAACGCCAAGGTGCGCGAAGTAATGGTGGAGCGCCAACGCGGTTGGATCGCCGACAACGGCGGCGGCGTGCTCGAGGGCCGAGACATCGGCACCGTTGTGTGTCCCGACGCCACGCTCAAGGTGTACTTGGTGGCCGACCCCGAGGTGCGGGCGCAGCGGCGCGCCGCCGAGCACGGCGACGCCGTCGCCCAGGACATGCGCCGGCGCGACCAGGCGGACTCGACGCGCAACGTGTCGCCGCTGATGCGCGCCGACGACGCCGTCGAGATCGACACAACGCACCTGTCGATCGACGGCGTGGTGGACGTCGTGATGGGCCTGGTGCCGTGAGCTACGTCGATCCGGGGATCGCGCGGCGCACCCGTCTCCAGCGCATCACCTATTCGTTCGTACGGGCGGTGCTGACGGCGTTCGTCAAGGTGTTCTGGCGTCCCACCATCAACGGGGTCGAACACATCCCGGCCGAGGGCGGGTTCATCGTCGCCCCGGTGCACCGATCGAACATCGACACGTTTCCCATGGTGGGCATGACGCGGCGGCGCATGTCGTTCCTGGGCAAGGACTCACTGTGGAAGAACAAAGTGGGCGCCTTCTTCTTCGATGCGATGGGCGGCTATCCGGTCCACCGCGGTACGGCCGATCGCGAGGCGCTGCGGCGCTGCATCGAGGTCGTCTCGCGCGGCGAGGGCCTGGTCTTGTTCCCCGAGGGCACGCGCCAGAGCGGTCCCAAGGTATGTGACCTCTTCGAAGGCGCGGCGTACGTCGCCTCGAAGGCGAACGTGCCGATCATCCCCATCGGCATCGGCGGCACCGAAGCGGCGATGCCCAAAGGTTCGAAGATGATTCACCCGGTGAAGCTGCACTACGAGATCGGCCCGCCGATTCCCGCACCCGTCGGCGAGGACGGCGGCCGCGCCTCACGTGAGCAGCTGCACGCGACGACCAAGGCGCTGCACGAAGAACTCCAGCGCGTCTTCGACATCGCCCGCGCCAAGGCGGGTGTGAAGGACTAGCTGCTAGCTGTTGGCTTGGATCGTCTGGTGCATGAACACCCGGCGCACCATCGGCTCGAAGTGCTCGAGCGGATACGTCTCGCCGTTGGGGTCGAAGGCGACCTGGTCCCACTCGTCGGCGAACTGCTCACCGAGTGAGAACCACGGCTCGTCCCGGTACTGCTCGCGGGCGTTCGGATCCATGCCGAGGTACTCGTAGTAGTGGCGGCCCTGGAAGTCCTGGTGCGTGCGGATGACGTTGTAGACGTCAGGCCGCACATAGGACTTGAGGATCTCGGCGGCGATGGCACCGTGGTTGGAGACGGTCACGGCCTTGCCGATGTCGTGGCAGAGCGACGCGACGATCATCTCCTCGTCGGCACCCGCCTTCTCGGCGAGGGTCGCGGTCTGGAGGCAGTGCGTGAGCTGATCCGTCGAGAAGCCGTCGACGATCTCCCCGAGCGACCGGAGCATGCCGAGGATCCGCTCGGGCACGCGGCCGGCGTTCTTGCCGTGCTCGCCCACGATCTCCATCCAGTGCTCGCGGGTGCCCTCGTCCATGCGGGTGAACTGCTCGGTGCCTCTATCCGTGATGACGGTCATGCCGTCCAGTCTACGGCCGCTCTCCAGCCTGTGTGCTGTGGCACACGATCGGGGTGCGTGAGCACACAAGTTGCGATCTAGGACGACAGGGAGTTCAACGCGTCGGTGGCGGACACATTGCGGTCGCCGACGAGGAGGTCGGTGTCGCGCAGGAGGTCGCGCAGTTCGCGCGGCGGCGGGAAGTACTCGTCTTCCTCGGTGACGTGCACCTCTTCGACGCCCTCGACCGGTGCGAGACGGGCGATGACGGCTTCGACCAGGTCCTCGGGTGCCGACGCCCCGGCGGTGACGCCGACTGTGCCGGTGAGATCCGTCGGCACTTCGTCGGGCGAGTTGACCCGGAACACCCGCGGGCACAGCGTCGACGCCACCCGCTCGAGGGCGACGGTGTTCGACGAGTTGGCCGAACCCACGACCAGCACCGCGTCGGACTTCGCCGCGATCGCCCGCAGCGCCGTCTGGCGGTTGGTGGTGGCGAAGCACAGGTCGCTGCGTCCCGGCTGCCACACGTCGGGCCAGCGTTCGTGCACCGTCTCTTTCACGTCGGACCACTCGTCGTGACTGAGCGTGGTTTGGGCCAGGAGGGCGACGGGTTGGTGGAAGTCCGGGAGGGCGGCCACGTCGTCGGCCGACTGCACCAGCGCCACCGACTCCGGGGCGACCGCCATCGTGCCGATGGCCTCGTCGTGGCCTGCGTGACCGACGTAGACGACGGTGTAGCCCTTGCCGGCGCGGGTGCGGACCTCGTGATGCACCTTGGTGACGAGCGGGCACACGGCGTCGACCACCACGCCACCGGTGGCCCTCGCCGCGGCGACGACCTCGGGCGCGGACCCATGCGCGCTGAGCATGATGGGGGCACCCGGCGGCACCTCGGAGATGTCGTTGACGAACACGACGCCCTGCTCTTTGAAGCGCTCGACCACGACCTGGTTGTGGACGATCTCGTGGTAGCAGTACACCGGCTCGTCGAAGGTGCGCACCATCCACGCCAGCGCCTTGATCGCCATCTCGACGCCCGCGCAGAAACCGCGCGGCGCGGCCAAGAGAACGCGATCGACTGCCATGGACACCAGGCTACGGCCTGCGGGCAGGTACCCTTGAAGCCATGTCAGCGCCCGTAGTGGTCGCTGTCGACCCCGAGTCGCCAGCGGCACGGGCCGGGTTGGCGCCGGGCGACGAGATCGTCGCCATCGCCGGTCAGGTTCCTCGCGACATCATCGAATACCGCCTGCTCACCGACGACGCCGATCCCACGATCGAGTTGCGCCGCGGCGGGCTCGAGCGCGCGGTCACGGTGGCTAAGGACGCCGGCGTCCCGCTGGGCGTCGAGGTGTCGAGCGCGCTGTTCGATCAAGTGCGCACGTGCGACAACCACTGCGAGTTCTGCTTCATCTACCAACTGCCCAAGGGCCTGCGACCGAGCCTCTACGTGAAAGACGACGACTACCGCCTGTCGTTCCTGTACGGGAACTTCACGACGCTGACGCGCTTCACCGAGTCCGACCTCGAGCGCGTGATCGACGAAGGCCTCGCGCCGCTCTATGTCAGCATCCACGCCACCAATCCCGAGCTACGCGCCCGCATGCTGCGCAACCGCCGCGGCGCGACGAGCCTGCGCTGGCTGCGCGCCTTGCTCGACGCCGGCGTCGAGGTCCACGGCCAGATCGTCGTGTGTCCAGGCGTCAACGACGGCGCTGCGTTCGTGGACACGCTGACCGGTCTTCTCGACGAGTATCCCGACATCGCGTCGTGCGCGGCGGTACCGCTTGGCATCAGCCGGTTCTCCACCGAGACGTCGTTGCGACCGCACACGCGCGCCGAGGCGGCCTTCGTCGTGGACGCCGTCGCCGACGCGCAGCGCGACTTTCTCGCGGCGACGGGCCGCCGCGTCGTGTACGCGGCGGACGAGTACTACGTGCTCGCCGGCCGACCGTTCCCGACGGCGGACGACTACGACGACTTCTCGCAGCACGAGAACGGCATCGGGATGGCGGCGCGCTTCGCCGAGGAGTGGCATGGGCGGGTAGCGCCGCTGACGACCACTGGCTTCTTCCAGTCCGTCGACGGCTCGGAGTTCGAGGCGTACCGCGGGCCGCGTCTGCCCCGCGCCCACGAAGCCGGCGCCGTGCAATTCCGCGCCCGGCGCGACGCGCCGGTCACCGTGCTCACGGGCGCGTACGGCGAGCACGTCCTGCGGCCCCTTGTCGGCGACGACGTCGACGTGCGCGTGGTGCCCAACGACTACTTCGGCGGCAACATCGGCGTCGCCGGCCTCATCGCCGGTGCGGACGTGGCGAAAGCGATCGCCGGCGACGCTCCCGGCCGCCGCTACCTCTTGCCCGATGCCTGCCTGTCGAACGGTAAGTTCCTCGACGGCGTCGCGCTGTCGGACTTGCCGGCGAGCATCGACGTCGTGGCCGCCGACGGCGCAGCCTTGCGCGCCGCCCTGGGACGGGCGTCATGAGCCAGCCGGTCATCGCCATCGTCGGGCGGCCCAACGTGGGCAAGTCCACCCTCATTAACCGGATCGTCGGGCGGCGCGAGACGATCGTCGAGGAGCGTCCCGGCGTCACCCGCGACCGCAAGTACGTCGACGCCGAGTGGAACGGCATCCCGTTCACGCTCATCGACACCGGCGGCTGGCTGGCGCGGGGCGACGCCCTGGATCTGAAGGTCAGCAAGGAGGCGGAGAAGGCCGTCGACCAAGCCGATCTCGTCCTCTTCGTCGTCGACGTGACGACCGGCATCACCGCCGAGGACGAAGCTGTCGCCGAGTGGCTCCGACGCCACCGCACCCCGGTCGCCCTGGTCGCCAACAAAGTCGACGGTGAGAATCGCCAGAACGAGATCTGGGAGTTCATGAACCTCGGTCTCGGCGAGCCGCTGCCGATCAGCGCGCTGCACGGGCGCGGCAGCGGCGACATGCTCGACGAAGTTCTGTCGCGCCTCGACGTGACCTACGAGGACGTGCCGGCGCCGTTGGTCGAAGAGGACGACGACGGCCTGATGTCGGTGGCCATCGTCGGGCGGCCCAACGTCGGCAAGTCGACCCTGTTCAACCGCCTCGCCGGCGACGAGCGCTCGATCGTGCACGACATGCCGGGCACGACCCGCGACGCCATCGACACGGTCATCGAAACCGACGAAGGCCCGCTGCGCCTCGTCGACACCGCCGGGATGCGCCGCAAGAGTCGCATCGACGAGGGCAGCGAGTACTTCTCGATGACGCGTTCGCTCGCGGCGATCGACCGCGCCGATGTCGCCATCCTCTTGATCGACGCCAAAGAGGGCGTGACCAATCAAGACCAGCGGCTCGCCGAACGCGTCGACGCCGCCGGTTGCGCGGTGGTCATCGTGCTCAACAAGTGGGAGCAGCTCAACGCCGAGCAACGCGCCGAGGTGATGGGCCAAGTACAGAGCAAGCTGCACTTCCTCACGTACGCCCCGACGCTGAAGATCAGCGCGCTGACCGGTCTCGGGGCGCACAAGCTCGTGCCGGCGCTGCACGAAGCCATCGAGGCGTATCACCGCCGCGTGCCGACGCGTGAGTTGAACCTCGTCATCCAGGGGGCACAGGCGGCGCACCCGCAGCCCGGCGTGCGCATCCTCTACGCCACGCAGGGTGCCAGCGACCCGCCGACCTTCACGTTGTTCACGAACAAGACGGTGCCGGCGCCGTACCTGCGTTATCTCGAACGCAAGATCCGTGAGCATTTCAACTTCGGGCCCGCACCCCTCAAGCTGCGCGTGCGGCGCCGCGGGGCATGATCTAGTCGTGGCACACGACCCGATCGCCGCCAAGGCCGACGCGCTGCAGAGCAACCTCGCCACCGGTGGCGCCGAGAAGCTCGAACGCGACAAGAAGATGTTCGTGCGCGATCGCGTCGCACTGTTGCTCGACGAAGGGACCTTCGTCGAAGACGCGCTGCTGGCCAACGCGTCTGCGGGCAACCTGGCGGCCGACGGCGTCGTCACCGGCGTCGGCCGCGTCGACGGCCGGCCCGTGGTCGTCATCGCCAACGACCCGTTGGTCAAGGCGGGTTCCTGGGGGGCGCGTACCGTCGAAAAGATCATCCGCGCCACCGAGTACGCGCTCGATCACTCGTTTCCGGTGGTGTGGCTCGTCGACTCGGCCGGGGCGCGCATCACCGATCAGGTTGAGCTGTTCCCCGGGCGCCGTGGCGCCGGGCGCATCTTCTACAACCAGGTGAAGCTGTCGGGAAAAGTGCCGCAGGTCTGCTGCCTGCACGGTCCGAGCGCCGCCGGTGGTGCGTACATCCCGGCCTTCTGCGACATCGTGATCATGGTCGAGGGCAACGCCTCGATGTATTTGGGTTCGCCCCGGCTCGCCGAGATGGTGGTGGGGGAGAAGGCCACGCTCGAGGAGATGGGCGGCGCCCGCATGCACGCGACGGTCTCGGGTTGCGGCGACCAGCTCGCCGTCGACGACGCCGACGCGATCGCCCAGGCGCGCCTGTACCTCAGCTACCTGCCGGTGAACTGCTTCGACGACCCGCCGGTGTACGAACCCGTCGCCCCGGAAACGCCGTTCACGGCGGACGCGATCCCGGACAAGGAAAGCGCCGGCTACGACGTGCGCGCGGTGATCAACGGTCTGGTCGACGCCGGCTCCTTCTTCGAGGTGAAGCCGCTGTTCGCCCCCGAGCTCGTCATCGGCTTCGCCCGCCTTGACGGCCAGACCATCGGCATCGTCGGCAACAATCCGGCGGTGAAGGGCGGCGTGCTCTTCGTCGACTCAGCCGACAAGGCGGCCCGCTTCATCTGGAACTGCGACGCGTTCAACATCCCGCTGCTGTTCCTCGCCGACATCCCCGGCTTCATGGTGGGCACGCAGGTGGAACGCCAGGGCATCATTCGCCATGGCGCCAAGATGATTACCGCCGTGTCCGAAGCCACGGTGCCGAAGATCTGCGTCATCCTCCGCAAGGCGTACGGCGCCGGCCTGTACGCCATGGCCGGCCCGGCGTTCAACCCTGAGGCGGTGCTTGCCCTGCCCACGGCCAACATCGCCGTAATGGGCCCCGAGGCGGCGGTCAACGCCGTGTACGCCAACAAGATCGCCGAAATCGACGACGCCGCCGAGCGCGAGGCGTTCATCGCGGCGCGCCGCGCGGAGTACGTGGAAGACGTCGACTTGTTGCGCCTCGCCAGCGAACTGGTGATGGACGCGGTGATCGAGCCCGAGAACCTGCGGTCCGAGCTCATTGCCCGTTTCGCCAATGCCCGCGGCCGCGACCGTCACTTCTCCGATCGCCATCACGGCGTGCCGCCGGTATGAGCGAGCGTGCGAGCGGATCGAGGATGCGGTGAGCACGTTTCCGCGGGAGGTGGCGATCCGCGAAGTCGGTCCGCGTGACGGGTTACAGGCCGAATCGCCCGTCTCGATCGAGACGCGCGTCGCTCTCATCGACGCATTGAGCACGACGGGCCTGCGCACCATCGAAGCGGTGTCGTTCGTCTCGGAGAAAGCGGTGCCGGCGATGGCGGGCGCGGCTGAGGTGATGGCCAAGATCACGCGGGTCGACGGCGTCGCCTACATCGGCCTTGTGCCCAACCTGCGCGGCGCGCAGGCGGCGTTCGACGCCGGCATCGACGGATTGACGGTGATCATGTCGGCGTCGGAGATCTACAGCCAGAAGAACACGAAGCGGACGATCGACGAGTCGTTGGACGCCGCGACCGCGATCAGCGACTTCGTCGACGAACGGGTATCCGTCGACGTCGTCATCAGCTGCGCGTTCGGTTCGCCGTACGAAGGCGACATCGCACCCGAGGCGGTGGCCGACATCGTGCGCCGCGCCTGGGATACGGGCGCGACCGCTGTCACCCTCGCCGACACCACGGGTATGGCCACGCCGCGCCGCATTGACGACGTGCTCGACGAGGTGGGCACCGACGTCGGACTCCACTTGCACGAGACGCGTGGGACCGCGCTGGTCAACGCCTACGCGGCCCTCGAACGCGGGGTGGCGCGCTTCGACACGTCGGTCGGTGGCTTGGGTGGTTCGCCCTTTGCCGCCGGCGCCGCCGGCAACCTGGCGACCGAAGACTTCGTCCACCTGCTCGACGACCTCGGCATCCGCAGCGGTGTGGAGCTCGCCGCGCTCCTTGCCGTCGACGAGACGCTGGCGGCGGCCATCGGCCACCCGGTGGCGAGCAACATCGCCCGCGCGGGACCGCGTAATGCCCTGGTGTGACGAATGCGCCCGATTCTTCAATCCGCCCTCACTGGGCAAAGGCGGCGAATGCCCGACATGCGGACGAGTCATCGGGCAAGCGCCCGCCGCGCCGTGGCACTTCAAGCTTTTGATCGTCGCCGCCACGCTGTATTTGGGCTTTCGGGCGGTTCAGGGCGTGGAGTGGTTGGTCCATCACCTCAGATAATTGAGTTTAGGGACCAAAGTCCCTAGGAAAATTGGGCTGCCCTGCCGATGTGCGCACGTGAGCGTGGGCGAACCGAGACGATTGACGGTCGGCGGCTACATCGCCGTCGGATTCAGTGTGGCAATCCTGGCCCTCGGGCTCGTACTGGTCACCACTACGACCACGAGTTTCCGGCGCGAGCGCGTCAAGGCGGTTGCCGAGTTGCGCGTCGCCGCGCAGTACACCGCCGATAGCGAGGAATCATCGATCCCGCAGACGGCGCAGTCGCTCAACGGTGTTGCCGGCGACGCCTCGATCGCGTCGTTCAATCCACAGCGCTGCGCCGCGACGATGTCAGGTTTCGCTGGCTTCGCATCGCAAGCCGGCGTGTTCGTGCTCGACCCCGCCGGCCACCTCGTGTGCTCGCTCGGTGACTCCTACGCGTTGCCGGCCGGTGACTGGGTCGCCCGCACCCGGGCACAGTCGACCACCGTCGTGACCGACACGCTGTTGGATCCGAAGACGTCGCACCCGACGACGCTCTACGCCATGCCGATCCCGCCGGGTTCGACCGACGGTGGCGCGCTCGTCGTGCTGTGGGACAGTTCGGCGCGGTCGCTGCCGGTGCCGGCAAACATGAGCCACGGGATCTCGGTGTTCGAGCTCGACAAGGCCCGCTCCATGATCGTCGCCGCGTCGGCCAACTCGCCCCACAAACCGGGCATCGTTTCGGCGAAGTCGTGGCTGCGCTTGCCTCTCGGTGACGCCACCGCCCGCAAAGACGTCGACGGCGTCGAGCGCATCTACCAAGAAGTGCACATGGACGGCACCGGCACGTGGGTTCTCGCCGCCATCCCGAAGAGCGTGGCCATGGCGGAGCCGCGCGCCGAGCTGCGCAACAACCTCATCGTTGGCGCCGCCGTCGTGCTGCTCGTGATCGTCCTCGGCTTCCTCATGCAGCGGCGTATCGCCCGCCCGATCAAGACGCTCAAGGACGTGATCGTGGCGTCGGCTGAGGATCACATTGTCAACGCCGTGCCGGAGGGGCCGGCGGAGGTTGCCGCCGTCGCGCGCGCCTTCAACACCACGATGCACGAGCGGCGCGAACTCGAGTCCGATCTCGCCGACGCCCTGAAGCAGGCCCAGCGGGCGTCGCAGCTCAAATCCGAATTCCTGGCGAACATGAGCCACGAGATCCGCACACCGATGAACGGCGTGCTCGGGATGCTCAGCTTGCTCGAAGACGCCGAGGTCACCACCGACGTGCGTGACTGCCTCGTGACGATGAGCGATTCGGCGAAGTCGCTGATGGCGATCCTCAACGAACTGCTCGACTTCTCGAAGCTCGAAGCCGGAATGATGAGCACCGAGCGCGCCGAGTTCAGCGTGCGCGAGGTCCTGCGCGGTGCGGTCAGCCCGTGGGTTGGTATCGCCGGCCGCAAGAACGTGCCGTTGGTGGCGACGGTCGACCAAGACCTGCCCGACGAGCTGATCGGCGACCCGACGCGCGTGCGCCAGATTCTGTCGAACTTGATCGACAACGCCGTGAAGTTCACGACGCGCGGTCGCATCACTGTCACCGCGACCAAGCAACCCGGCGACGTCGTGCGCTTCGCCGTCACCGATTCCGGCATCGGCATCACCGAAGAAGGCCGCGCCCACCTGTTCGAGCCCTTTGTTCAAGCCGACGGTTCGACGACCCGGCGCTTCGGCGGTACGGGCCTGGGCCTTGCCATCTGCAAACAGCTCGCGGAGTTCATGGGCGGAAGGATCGGCGTCGACAGCGTGTTCGGCGAAGGCAGCACCTTCTGGTTCGAACTGCCCCTTCCTGTCGCGCGCGGCTTCGCCGAGGACAGCGCTGTCGAGGCGGTCGCCGACGAGCCCACCCCCGCCGTGGTCGACGATGTGTGTGGGCTGCGCGTCCTCGTGGTCGACGACAACCTGGTCAACCAGAAGGTGGCCGTGCAGATGCTGCGCAAGCTCGGGTACGACGTCTCGGTGGCCGGCGACGGGGTCGCGGCGCTGCGCGCCATCGACGCCGGCGTCTTTGACATCGTCCTCATGGACGTGCAGATGCCGGTGATGGACGGTTGGGAGGCGACGACCGAACTGCGTCGTCGCGGTCGCACCATTCCCATCGTCGCGATGACCGCCTCGGCACTCGAGGAGGACCGCCAGCGCTGCGCGGCGGTCGGGATGGACGGCTACGTCGTCAAACCGATGAACCTCGACTCCCTCCACGGCGAGATCACACGCGTGCTCGCGCACGCCGCCGATATCGAGCCGGCCGTTTCCGCGTAACATCGCGCCGCGGTGCGCGACGCTCTCGAACGCGACGCAGCCGCCACCACGCTGTAGCCTGACCCTCTTCACATAGCGGGCTGTGGCGCAGCTTGGTTAGCGCGCCTGACTGGGGGTCAGGAGGCCGGAGGTTCAAATCCTCTCAGCCCGACCAAACACATCGGTGACGAGGGGGGAACCGGTTATGAAAGTTGATCCGGACGGCGCGGGGCTGGACGCCAAGCAGTTGGCGCGCATCGGTGAGCACTTGCAGGCGCGCTACATCGAGCCGGGGAAGATCACCGGTTGTCAGGTGACGGTGGCGCGCCAGGGCGTCGTCGGGTACTTCGAGTCGTTCGGTGAGATGGACCGCGAGGCGGCCAAGCCGACGGCCGACGACACCATCTACCGGCTCTTCTCCATGACCAAGCCGATCGCCGGCGTGGCGTTGATGAAGCTCTACGAGCAGGGCCACTTCCAACTGGGCGACCCCGTGCATCGCTGGATCCCGGAGTGGAAGAACCTCAAGGTCAAGACGCCCGACGGCCTCGTCGACCAGGTGCGCCCGATGTCGGTCAAGGACTGCCTGATGCACACCACCGGCCTCGGTTGGGGCATCGACGGCGAGCTCACGATGGACAAGTTCCTGCCGGCGATGACGGCGTTGCGCGGCGGTGACAAGGGGACGCTCGAGGGCCTCACCGAACAGCTGGCGCGGTTTCCCCTCGAGTTCCAGCCCGGCACGAAGTGGCTTTACGGCCTGTCGACCGACATCTGTGGCCGGCTCGTCGAGTGCATGTCGGGCCTGCGCTTCGACGAGTTCCTCAAGCAGGAGATCTTCGAGCCCCTGGGCATGGTCGACACCGACTTCTACGTTCCGGTCGACAAGCGCGACCGGCTGGCGGCCAACTACATCCGCACGGGCAAGAAGGAGCTGCGTCAACTCGATGGGCAGTTCGCGGCGGTGAACACGTCGACGCCGAGCTTCCTATCCGGTGGCGGCGGCCTGCTCGGCACGAGCGCTGACTACCTGCGCTTCGCCCAGATGCTGTGCAACGGCGGCGAGCTCGACGGCGTGCGCATCCTCGGCCGTAAGACCGTCGAGCTAATGACGCAGAACCACATCCCCGGCGGTGGCGATCTGCAGAGCTTCCACGTCGACGGCAGCTACGGCGAGACGGGCTTCGAGGGCGTCGGCTTCGGCCTCACCATGGCGGTCGGCCTCGGTCCGGTGGCGACGGCGAGCATCGGCTCCGCCGGTGACTTCTACTGGGGCGGCGCGGCCTCGACGATCTTCTGGGTCGACCCCGCGGAGGAACTCGTGGTCGTGTTCATGACCCAGATGATGCCTTCGGGCACGTTCAACTTCCGCGGCCAGCTGAAGTCGCTCGTCTACCCGGCGATCCTCTAGTGGTTTATTGACGAACGATAAGTGGCGTCCTTATCGGTTGTCGATATGAGGCCACGTGTGAAGGTGCGCATTCCGAAACATGACGCCGGCACACGCCTGCTTGTCACGCTTGGTGGCCTCGTGCGCCGACTTCGCATTCGGGCGGCAACGCTCGTGGGGTTCCCGATCGCTTCTCGGCACTTGAGTCGTTGTGCGCCGCCCTCGAGTGCCAACCCGGCGACATCCTGTCGTGGAACAAGGAGAGCTGACCCGCGCCCGACTTTGGAGCACCATTACCGGTGTCGCGAACGCCCAACACGCGGCCGTGGACCCCGTTAACGGTGCTCGAAACCGTTGGCGGCCCCGAGGCCGGGCGGCGCCACGCGGTGCGGGATCCTCTAGGCGATTATCTCGACGGGCGTCCCGACGGGCGCCAAGCCGGCGACTCGGGTGATGTCGCCGTTGCGCATGCGCACGCAGCCGTTGCTCGCCGCCGTGCCCATGACCGCGGTGTTGGACCAACCGTGCATCGCCACCTGGCCCCGGCCGCCCTCGAACGTCTTTAGGGCGTCGGAGAAGCCGGCGATGCTGAGGAGATAGGCGCCGTACGGGCTACCCGGGTTCGGCATCCAGATGTCGATGTAGAAGCGGCCGAGCGGGGTGGGCGTGCGCGGCTTGCCGACGGCGACATTCGTCTCGTACAGCACCTGGTCGTTGTGGTCGAGCACGCGCAGCATGCGTGTGCCAACGCTGACGACGACGCGATTGTCGACGGGCGTGAGTTGGACTTCACTGGCGCGGATCCAGCCCATCGACCCGTTCGGACGCTCGGGCAACCGGACGTAGTACCAGTCGCTGCCCTGCTGGTCGACGGCGAGCATCGCCAACGTGACGCCCTCGGCGGTCGGATTCGCCAGGGTCTGCACCGGCGTCGCCGCGCTGGGAGCGCTGAACACGTGGACCGACGGGCCCGTGGCCAAGGCGGCGATCGCGATCTTCGTCTGCGGGGGTAAGCCCGGGATGACGGGAACCTGCGCCGCGGCAGGGGCGGGCGCCGCAGTGGTGGTCGGTGGTTCGGGCACGAACGCCTCTTCGTGGCTCGGCCCCTTGCACGCGGCGCCGAGCGCGCCGACGAGCACAAGGCCCAGTACAGCTGCGATTCCCCGGCGCCCTGTCACCACCGAAATGGTATTGGTCCGCGCCGCGAAAACCGAGTCGCGCTACGGGCAGGGCAGCAGGCCGCCGCCGTCCTGTGTGGATCGGGTGGAATGGAGGCCCGCGCGAGACCCGAGGTCGCGGATGACGTCGCCGAGGCAGGGCAGGTTGGGCAGCAGCGTGGTCGACGTCGTCGTGGTGGCTTCTGCGGGCGCGTTGCTCGCCGCGGCCGCCGTGCTCGGGGTGACGGAAGTCGTCGCCACCCCGCCCGCAATCTGCGACGGTGCCGCCACCGAAGACGGCGGGGGAGCAGTGGCGGCCACGCCCTCGGCCCGGTTGGCCGCGACGTTGCGTCCAGTGACGGCGGCTTGCGGCACGAACTGCGTCGCGCCCGCGATCACGGCGACGCCGGCGGCCACGCTGGCGGCGACGACAGGGATCCGGCGGCGCCACGACGGCAGCGCCACCACGGCGGCGACGGGTTCAGCCGGAACCGCGGCCCGCGGCACCAGCGGCGTCACCGAGGCGAGCGGTACGTCGGCGGTCGGCGCTTCGGCCTCGCTCGGCCGCAGGTGACGCGCCAGGACGTCCATGGCCGCCTCGGTCATTCCCGCGGGGCCGTGGTGACGGGCGAAGTTCTGGATCTCCCAGCCCGAATACGTGCGGCGGATGACGTCGATGCGTTCGAGCCACTCATAGCCCTCGAGGCACGCATCGATGCCCAGCCGATCCTCGGTCGCCATGAGGTCGTTGTCGAGCGCGACGGCGCCGTGCTCGTCGGCGAGGTCGATCAGGGCGGAGAGCAGGCCGAGCGTTTCGACCCGCCGCTGAGGCGCGACACCGAGCGCCCGCAGTCCGAAGGACGCTGCGCTAATCGGGTCGTCGGGTTGGTCGGCGGTGGTCATGCCTTGGTGGCCCAGCTTTCTTTTCTCTCCAACGCGTAAGAACGTCACTTCTCGCGGGGTTCTTGAGCCCTAACGTCTGGTCTGTGGAAGAACACGGCAGCTCGGCGATCCTCACCGTGCCCAATGTGATCTCACTTGTCCGATTGCTGTGCGTTCCGCTGTTCGTCTACCTGCTGTTCGGCCGCCATGAGCGCGCCTACGCCGCCTACCTGCTGGCTGCCCTGGGGGCGACCGATTGGGTCGACGGGTACATCGCGCGGCATTTCGGGCAAGTGTCCGAGCTGGGAAAAGTGCTCGATCCGACCGCCGACCGCGCCGTGCTCATCGTGGGCATCGGCTGTATCGCCATCGACCACGCCGCTCCTTACTGGCTCATCGGCCTCGCCGTGTTCCGCGAGGTCGCCATCGCCATCGCCGCGCTGGCGATCGCCGCGGCGGGGGCCCGGCGCATGGACGTGCGGTGGTTCGGCAAGGCGGGCACGTTCGGGCTCCTCGTCGCCTTCCCGCTGTTTCTCGGCGTGCGGGCTCACGTGAGCTGGGAGGATCAGGCGCGCCTCTGCGCGTGGATCGCGGCGATTCCCGGCCTCATCTTCGGGTACATCGCAGCTGTTCTGTACATCCCGGACGCCCGTCGGGCGATCCAAGAGGGGCGCGCCGCGCGCGACGCCCAGGAGGTTTCCGCATGAAGGCGGTGATCATGGCGGGCGGCGAAGGCACCCGGCTTCGTCCGCTGACGCTGTCGACGCCCAAGCCGATGTTGCCCATTGCGAACGTGCCGATGATGGAACACATCGTCGGGCTGTTGCGCGAGCACGGCTTCGACGACATCGTCGTCACCGTCGCGTTCTTGGCCCAGAACATCCGGACGTACTTCGGTGACGGCTCCGAGTTCGGCGTGCGCATCCGCTACGCCACCGAAGACTCCCCGATGGGGACGGCCGGCTCGGTGCGCAACGCCCGGGCCGAACTCGACGAGCGCTTTCTGGTCATCTCGGGCGACGTCCTGACCGACATCGATCTCGGCGCGGTGGTGGCCGAGCACGACCGGCGCGGCGCGATGGCCACGATTGCCCTCAAGGCGATGGAGAACCCGGTCGACTTCGGCATCGTCATCACCGATGGCGAAGGTCGCATCGAGCGGTTCCTCGAGAAGCCGACGTGGGGCGAGGTGTTCTCGGACACGATCAACACCGGCATCTACGTCCTGGAACCGTCGATCTTCGACTACATCGGCGAGGGCCAGGTCGACTTCTCCTCCGACGTGTTCCCGAAGCTGCTCGAGGAAGGCAAGCCGCTCTACGGCGCCGTGGTCGACGGCTACTGGGAGGACGTCGGCACCCTGGAGTCCTACATCAGCGCCCACCGCGACGCCCTCGACAGCAAGGTCGCCATCCAGCTGCCGGGCTTCGAGATGGCCGACCGCATCTGGGTGGGCGAGGGCGCCGACGTGCACCCCGCGGCGCGCATCGACGGGCCTTGCATCATCGGCCACGACTGCCGCGTCGAAGCCGGGGCGCACCTCGCGCCCTACACGGTGCTCGGCGACAACGTCCGCGTCGGCCCCGACTGCTACATCGAGCGTTCCGTCGTGCACGACAACAGTCACCTCGGCCGCGCCGTGCGCCTGCGCGGCACGATCGTGGGTCGCCGCGGCGACCTGCGCTACGGCGCCCGCTGCGAAGAAGACGTCGTGCTCGGCGACGAGTGCTTCGTCGGCGAGCACGCCGTCATCAACCAGGGCGTGAAGGTGTATCCGTTCAAGACGGTCGAGCCGGGCGCCGTCGTCAACGCGTCCCTGGTGTGGGAGTCGCGGGGCGCGCGCGGGCTGTTCGGGCGCGAAGGCGTCACCGGTCTGGCCAACGTCGACCTGTCACCCGAGCTGGCCCTGCGGGTGGCGATGGCCTTCGCGACCGGCTTCAAGAAGGGGGCGTGGGTGACCACGTCGCGCGATTCAAGTCGCGCCGCCCGCGTGCTCAAACGCGCCGTGATGGTCGGGCTGAACGCGGCCGGCCTCAACGTCGACGACCTCGAGCTGGCCACCGCGCCGCTGACGCGGTTCCACGCCCGCAACCACCGCCACGCCGGGTCGATCACCGTGCGGCTGGCGCCGGACGATCCGGAGAAGGTGACGATGCGCTTCTACGACAGCGAGGGCATCGACCTGGCCGAGGCCGATCAACGCAAGATCGAGCGGCTCTATCACCGCGAGGACTTCCGGCGTGTCGTGGCCGGTGAGATCGGCGACATCGGCTTCGCCCCCCGCGCCATCGAGCACTACACCGCCGCGCTCATCGACAAGGTCGACTGGGGGGCGATTGCCCAGCGCCAGCTCAAGATCGTGCTCGACCTGGCGTACGGCGCCACCAGCCTCGTGCTGCCCAGCGTGCTGGCCAAGGTGGGCGGCGACGTGCTCGTCGTCAATCCCTACACCCGCACCTCGGCGGCGGCGACCTTCGACGCCACGGCACACGCGGCCAACGTCGCCAACCTCGTGCGGTCGTCGGGCGCCGACCTGGGGGCCGTGCTGTCACCCGACGGTGAGCGCATCGTTCTCGTCGACGACCTCGGCCACGTGCTGTCGGGAGAGCAGACCCAGTTGGCCTTCGTGACGATGGCCGCCGAGCGCGGCGGAGGGCCGATCGCGGTCCCCGTCGATTCGCCGGCCGAGGCGGCGACGATCGCGGCCAAAGGGGGCGTCGAGGTCGTGTGGACCAAGCGTTCCAACGCCAGTCTGCTGGAGACGGCCCACACCGATGGGGCGACGATCGCCGCCGACCGCCGTGGTGGCGTGGCCTTCCCGAACTTCCTGCCGGCCTTCGACGGCGTCGCCGCGCTCCTGCACGTCATGGACCATGTCGTGCGTGTGGGCGAGTCGCTCTCGACGTTGCGCGCCTCGACGGGAACGCCCGCCATCGCCGAGGAGACGGTGGTCACGCCGTGGGAGCGCAAGGGCGCAGTCATGCGCGAAATGGTCGAGCGCAACGCCGATCGCTCGCTCGATCTGATCGACGGCGTCAAGGTCTTGCTCGACGACGGGTGGGTGCTGGTCCTGCCCGATCCTGAGGAACCCGCCACCCTCGTAATGGCCGAAGCCCCGCGCGAATCCGAGGCTGTCGCCCGCGCCCAGGAGTACGCGCGTCGCATTCGTCAGTTGCTTCGCTAACTTTTCCCGCGTGCCCCGCACAACTTCCCCGGCACTGGTTCTGGTCCTCGCGCTCTTGGGCTTCGGCATCGTCACCGCCGCGCAGTCGGCGACGGCGACGAAAAAGGCCGAGCAGCCCGGCAAGGAACGGTTGATCGCGCTCATCCAGCAGCGGCGCTCGCAGATCGGCGACCTCGACCAGGCCGTCGGCAAGCTGCGCAGCCAGCTCGCCGACGAGCAGCGCCGCGTCAGTCAGGTCAATCACGCGACAGCGGCGAACACCCGCGCCGAAGCGACCCTCGCCGCCCAGGCCGGCACGTCGGCCGTCAAGGGCTCGGGGCTGCGGGTCAAAGTGTCCGACGCCGACACCATTCCCGACGACGCCAAGGATTCCGAGGCGTATCGCATCTCCGACCTCGACCTGCAGTTGCTGGTCAACGCACTGTGGGGTGCCGGCGCCGAGGCAGTCGCCATCAACGGCAACCGCGTCGTGGCCACGACGTCGATCCGCCAAGCCGGCGAGACGATCGTGGTCAACTTCCGTCCGCTGTCGCCGCCGTATCGCATCGACGCCATCGGCGCCGACGCCACCCGTTTCAGCCGCAGCGACATCGCCCAGCGGATGCGCCATTGGCACACGTTGTTCGGCCTCGGCTTCTCGGCCGGTCGCGTCGACTCGATGACCCTTCCCGCGTTTGCCGGCCGGGTCGGCATCGACGTCGCCACGCCCAAGGAGAGCTCCTAAGTGTTCGCGCTGCTGGGACTGCTCGTCGGCGCCCTTATCGCCATCGCCGTCCACCCGACGGTGAGCCAGGAACTCGGCCGCTACGTCGCCATGGCCGTGGTTGCGGCGCTCGACGCGTCGCTCGGCGGTGTGCGGGCGTACCTCGAGCACACCTTCAACGACCGCATCTTCGTGGTGGCCTTCGCCGCCAACGCCCTCGTGGCGATCGTGCTCGTGTGGCTGGGCGACCAGCTCGGCGTCGACCTCGTGACCGCCATCGTGGTCGTGTTCGGCGTGCGCATCTTCCAGAACGTCGCCGCCCTGCGCCGCCGGGTATTCGGAGGCTGACCCGGTGACCGCCACCACCGCACCCGTCGGCGACGAACCGGTTGCCGGCCCGACGCGGTGGACGGCGAGCCGGATCGGCTCGGTGCTCCTCGTGCTGGGCGTCACCGCCCTCGTGGGGTTCCTCGCCGTTGGGCAGTTGCGCGGATCAGAGGCGTTCAAGCAGCGGCTCGAGGCCGAAAACGAAGGCGACCTGACCCGCATCCTCGCCGGTCTTACGACGGAGGCCGACGCCCTGCGCGACGAGATCTCCAGTCTCAAGCTTCAGCTGTTGCAGCTCCAGAACAGCAACGCGGCCGACAGCGCCTCGACGGCGGCCGCCGAGGCGCAGCTGCGGGCCCTCCAGGTGCTCGCCGGCACGGTGCCGGTGTCGGGACCGGGACTCACCATCAAGATCGAGGACCCCGACGGCGCCATCCAGTACGACACCTTCATCGACGTCGCCGCCGAGTTGCGCGACGCCGGGGCCGAGGCGCTGGCCCTGAACAACCGGCGCATCGGGGCGGGCTCGGCGTTCGGAGAGTCCGACGGCAAGGTGACCGTCGACGGCATCGCGATCAGCGCGCCGTACACCCTGGTTGCCATCGGCCCGGCGTCCACGCTGGAAGGTGGCCTCAAGATCCCCGGCGGCGCCCTCGACGTCCTCAACTCGCTGCGCGGCGTCGCCGTGGACCTCCAGCGTTCGTCGAAGCTGGACGTCCCAGCACTCAGCAACCCACCAAGGTTTCGCGTAGGAAAGCCGGCGTCCTAGAGTCGCCGCTCGTGAACGTTCCCGAAGATCTTCTGTACACGTCGGACCATGAGTGGGTGCGCGTCGAGGGCGACCGCGCCCGGGTGGGCATCACCGACTTCGCGCAGGACGCGCTGGGCGACGTCGTCTACGTCGGGCTGCCGGACGTGGGCGCCCAAGTCACGGCCGGCGCAGTGTGCGGCGAGGTCGAGTCCACCAAGTCCGTCTCGGAGATCTACGCGCCGCTGTCAGGTGTCGTCGTGGAAGTGAACGGGGCGGTGGCCGACAATCCCGAGACGGTCAACGCCGACCCGTACGGCGACGGGTGGATGTTCGTGATCCAACCGGCCAGTCCCGATACCGGCGAGCTGTTGTCTCCGGCGGCGTACACCGAAGTCACCTCCACTTGAGGTTGAGGGTTCGCGTTACGCTGCCGGCGTGGTCTGCCCGCACTGTGGACACCGCAATCCCGAGGGGGGCGCGTTCTGCGCGTCCTGCGGCGGCAAGCTGACTGAGGCGCGCGCCGACGAGACGACGGCGACGATCATCGCGCCGGTCACTCCGACCGAGCAGGCCGAAGACGACGACATCGCGTTGGCGGCGAGCGACCTCGAAGCCGGCTCGGCTGTCCTCGTGGTGCGACGGGGGCCAAATGTCGGGGAGCGCTACCTGCTCGACCGTGAAGTCACCCGTGCCGGGCGCCACCCTGACAGCGACATCTTTCTCGACGACATCACGGTGTCGCGTCGCCACGCCGAAGTGCACCGACTCGACGGTCGCTACACCCTGCGCGACACCGGGTCGCTCAACGGCACGTACCTCAACCGCGAGCGCATCGACGATGCGCCGCTGGTGTCAGGCGACGAAGTGCAGATCGGCAAGTACCGGCTTGTATTTCTGTCCGCCCAATGAGTGATCGGTCGTATCTGTCGATCGGTGAAGTGCTGTCGCTCCTGACAGCCGAGTTTCCCGACGTCACCATTTCGAAGATTCGCTTCCTCGAAAGCCAGGGCTTGATCGACCCGGAGCGCACGCCTTCGGGTTACCGGAAGTTCTACGAGC
This sequence comes from Acidimicrobiales bacterium, assembly GCA_035546775.1. Taxonomy (NCBI): domain Bacteria; kingdom Bacillati; phylum Actinomycetota; class Acidimicrobiia; order Acidimicrobiales; species Acidimicrobiales bacterium. Next base: position 12,002 of record DASZWD010000015.1, on the reverse strand, counting down.
ACGATGTCGAGCGCCTGAAGTGGATCCTGCGCCAGCAGCGCGAGAACTTTCTGCCGCTCAAGGTGATCCGCGGTCGCCTGGGCGACGAGCCGGAGGGCGCCGCCGACACCGCGGCCGCTGAGGCCGAGTCGAAGCAGACGCACCCGACGAACGCGGGGCCGTCGATCGCAGAGGCGGCGAGCGCGGTGACGACCGAAGCGCCGGCGGTGCGTCCGCCCCTGCATCCGGTCGAGGAGCCGACGCCGATCACGAAGGTGCGCCGCTCACCGGTGTCCGCGTCGCCGACGGCCGAGTTGAAGCCGGCGGCGACGCCGCGGCCCGCACCCACGCCTGAGCCCGAACCCGACCACGACGCACACGAGGTCGCCCTTACCGTCGAGGAACTCGCGGCGGCGACCGGCCTCAGCGAAGCCCGCGTGCTCGAACTCGCCAAGTTCGGTCTGATTGCACCGCGCACCCTCGGCGGCACGGACTACTTCGACGCCGACGCCCTGGCCGTCACGCAGGCGGCGGCGGGTTTCCTCCAGTTCGGCATCGAGGCGCGTCACCTCAAGCAATTCAAGAGCGCGGCTGATCGCGAAGCCGGCTTGTTCGAACAGATCGTGCTGCCGCTGCTGAAGCAGCGGAACCCGGCCGCCCGTCGCCAGGCGGCCGAATCGCTCGAACAACTCGGTCGTCTCGGCGAGGGATTGCGCGCCGCGCTGGTGCGCCAAGCCGTTCGCGACATCACGGGCTAGCCGCCTCGCTACGCTCGCGGTATGTCGCGGGTGCGAATCTCCGGCGTACGGATTGAGATGCCAGGCAACACGCCGGTCATGTTTCTCACCGAGACCGAAGGTGCCGGGCGCACGCTGCCGATCTACATCGGCGACACCGAGGCCCAGGCGATCGTCAACGCCATGGAGGGACGCGAGCCAGGACGGCCGCTGACCCACGACCTGTTCCGCGACACGCTGGCGGCGCTGGGCGCCACCCTCGAACGCGTGGCCATCGTCGCCCTGCGCAACCAGACGTACTTCGCCGAGTTGCGTCTCAACCTCAACGGTCAACCGGTCACGGTGTCGGCCCGGCCGTCGGACGCGGTGGCGCTCGCGGTGCGCACCGGCTCCGAGATCGACATCGACACCGAACTGCTCGACCGCCTCGAAGCCGAAGGCACGACCGTCGAATGGGCCGAGGAGAGCGACGACGAGGATCTGGAGCCGGAGGAGCTCGTCGACGAGTTCCGGGAGTTCCTCGAGGGCCTGAACCCGGAAGACTTTTCCTAAATCGGCTTATTGACGCCGCGCACCGCTGTGTTTATGGTGCGAAGTACACGGACGTAGTTCGTTACTGCGTTGTAGTGGTGCTGCGTCCCAGAGAGAGGTTCCGATGGCTACTTCCCCCGCGCCTGAACAAATCGGTTTCCGCGGGCCCCAGGTCTGCAAGTTGGTGGGCATCACCTACCGCCAGCTCGACTACTGGGCGCGTACCGATCTGCTGCGCCCGTCGCTGGCCGACGCCGCTGGCAGCGGCACCCAGCGGCTGTACTCGTATCACGACGTCCTCAGCCTCAAGGTCATCAAGAAGTTCCTCGACGCCGGTCTCGCCCTCCCCGCCGCCCGCCGGGCGGTCGAGGCGCTGCGCTCCGGCGGCGACGACGTCGCCTCGGCCAACATCGTCCTCTCCGATGCCACCTCGGTTCTCGCCATGAACGGCGAGGAACTCGTCGACCTGGTGAAGGGCGGCCAAGGGGTGCTCAACATCTTCCCGTTGGCCGGTGTGGTCGACGAACTCGACGCCGCCATCGTGGATCTCGGCGGTTCCGAGGCACCGACGAAGGTCGCGGCGAACCAGTAACTGCCAATAACGCTGGGGAAGACCGTCGCGCGGCGCCGCGACCTCTAGAGTCGGCAGCGCGATGGCAGACGGGCTCCGACACGCAGCACTCGAAGACACGCACCGCGCGCTGGGGGCGAAGCTCGTCGAATTCGGCGGCTGGCTCATGCCGGTGGCCTATCCGGCGGGCACGCTGCACGAGCACCGCGCCTGCCGCACCTCGGCGGTGGTGTTCGACGTCAGCCACCTCGGCACCGTGCGCGTCGAGGGCGACGCCGCCTTCGACCACCTCCAGCACGCGCTGACCAACGACCTGCGCAGGGTGGCGCCGGGTCGGGCGCAGTACACCCACCTCCTCGACGAGGAGGGCTCGGTCCTCGACGACATCATCGTGTGGTGGGTCGGCGACACGACCTTCGACGTCATGCCGAACGCATCCAACACCGACCGGGTCGTCGCCGCCATCGGTGGCACCGACACGACGGCGTCGCGCTGCATCCTGGCGGTGCAGGGTCCCGAGGCGCGCCAGCGCGTCGCCAAGGTGAGTGAGGCGGCCGCAGCGGTGAAGCGGTTCCGCGTCGAGCGGGTCGAGGTCGCCGGTGCCGACTGCACCGTGGCCGGCACCGGCTACACGGGCGAGGATGGCGTCGAGATCGCGGTCCCCGTCGACGCGGCCGCCAGTGTGTGGGACGCGCTCATGTCGGCCGGCGTCGAGCCTGCGGGCCTCGGAGCGCGCGACACGCTGCGGCTGGAAGCCGGCCTGCCGCTGCACGGGCACGAACTGGGCGTCGGCATCACCCCGCTCCAAGCCGGGCTGGGCTGGGTCGTGGGTTGGGACAAGGACGACTTCACCGGCAAGGCGGCCCTCGTCGCCGAGCGCGCCGCCGGCCCGGCCCGTCTGCTGCGCGGCATGGTGATCGACGGCCGCCAACCGGCGCGTGACGGCTCGATCGTGTCGAGCGCCGAGGGCGAGCGCATCGGCGTGGTTACCAGCGGCAACTTCTCACCGATGCTCGAAAAGGCGATCGCGCTCGGATTCCTCGAGTCGCACGCCCAGGTGGGCGACCCCGTCACCTTCGACGTCCGGGGCCGCACGCTGACCGGCAGCATCGTCAAGACCCCGTTCGTGGAGAAAAGGCTCTAACCGTTGGCGCACTACGTCCCGCACACTGACCGCGAGATCGCGTCGATGCTCGACTTCGTCGGGCTGTCGTCGCTCGACGAGTTGTTCGACTGCGTGCCCGAGGCGCTGCGCCTCGCCGGCGGCCTCGACATTCCCGCCGGCTTGAGCGAGTTCGAGACCGCGGCGGAGATGGAGCGCCTGGCCGGGCTCAACACCGGCGCCGATCTGGTGTGCTTCGCCGGCGGCGGCGCCTACGACCACGACATCCCCGCCGCGGTGCGTCGCCTCGCTGGGCGGACCGAGTTCGTGACGGCGTACACGCCGTACCAGCCGGAGGTCGCTCAGGGCGTCCTCCAGGCGCTCTTCGAGTACCAGACGATGGTCGCCCGCCTCAGTGGCCTCGAGATCGCCAACGCGTCGCTCTACGACGGCGCCACGGCCCTGGTGGAGGCCGTCAATCTCGCCGTGGCGGCCAGCGGGCGCCAGCAGGTCGAGATGAGCGACGGTGTGCACCGGTTGTGGCAGGACGTGGTCACGACCTTCGCCGCGGGCACCGGCCACGACATCGTGCGCGTCCCGCTGCGTGACGGCGTGACCGACTGGTCGCAGGTGCGCGACGCGGGCGCTGTGGTCGTGCAGTACCCGAACCGGCTCGGGGTGCTCGACGACGTTGCCGCCGCCGCGGAAGTCGCCCGCAACACGGGGGCCATGCTCGTGATGGTGTTCGATCCCGTTGCGGCGGCGGTCCTGAAATCGGCGGGGGAGTGGGGCGCCGACATCGCGGTGGGCGAAGGCCAACCCTTCGGCACCCCGATGTCGTTCGGTGGGCCCTACCTCGGCCTCTTCGCCGCCAAGCTCGAGCATGTGCGGCGGATCCCCGGCCGCCTCGTCGGCGAAACGGCCGATCCGCAGGGGCGCCGGGCGTTCACCACGACGTTGCGCACCCGCGAGCAGGACATCCGGCGGGAGAAGGCGTCGTCGAACGTGTGCACCAACCAGACGCTCATCGCGGTGACGGCCATGATCCAGATGGGGTGGCTGGGCAAGCAAGGCCTGGTCGACGTGGCGACGCAGTGCGCCCGCGGCACGCGGTATGCCCGCGACGCGCTGGCGGCGATCGATGGCGTGACGCCGCTGGTCGACGCGCCGGTGCTGCGTGAGTTCGCGGTCGCGACCCCCGTCGCCCCCGACGTGCTGGTCGAGCGGTTGGCGGACGAGGGCTTCCTCGCCGGCACACCGACCGACGACGGCGCCGGCCAGGAGGGCCTGCTGATCGCGGTGACGGAGAAGCGCACGAAGGCGGAGATCGATGCCTTCGTCGCTGCGTTCGAGAAGGCGGTGCGGTAATGGCCATCGGAGCGGGTCGCGCCTCGTCGGCGCCGGTGGTCGGACGCGACGTCGAACCCACGATCTTCGAGTTGTCGGTCGAGGGCCGGCGCGCCGGCGGGCTGCGGATGACGAACACGCCGGAGTGGTCGCTTGACGAACTCGTGCCGCAGGAGCACCGTCGCATCGAGGCCGCGGGGTTCCCGGAGGTGTCCGAGCGCGACCTCGTGGCCCACACGACGCGGCTGACGCACCGGCAGTACTCCGTCGACCTCGGCGCCTACCCGCTCGGCTCGTGCACCATGAAGTACAACCCGAAGCTGTGCGACGAGGCCGCCGGCCTGCGGGGCTTCGGCAACGTGCACCCAGCCACGCCCGCCGCGTACGCGCAGGGCTGGCTCGAACTGTTGGGCACGCTGGGTGAGTCGCTGTGTGCCATCACCGGGATGGCGGCGGTCACGCTGGCGCCACCGGCGGGCGCCGCCGGTGAGCTCACCGGTCTGCTGCTCATGCGGGCGTATCACGAAGGCGTCGGCCGCCAGCGGACGAAGATCATCATCCCCGACTCTGCCCACGGCACGAACCCGGCCTCGGTGACCCTCGGCGGCTACGAGACGGTCACGATCCCATCCGACGCCCGCGGCTGCGTCGACCTCGACGCCCTGCGGGCACAGCTCGACGACGACGTCGCCGGCATCATGCTCACCAACCCGAACACGCTCGGCCTCTTCGAAGAGGACATCGCGGAGATCGCCGCAGAAGTCCACAAGGTCGGCGCGCTCCTGTATTACGACGGCGCCAACCTCAACGCCATCCTCGGCGTGACCCGTCCCGGCGACATGGGCTTCGACATCGTGCACATGAACCTGCACAAGACCTTCGCCGTGCCCCACGGCGGCGGCGGCCCCGGCGCCGGACCGGTGGCGGTCGGGCCACGGGTCGCCGAGTTCCTGCCCGGCCCGTTGCCGGCCCGCAGCGACGACGGCACCTGGACGTGGGTCACTCCTGAGCGTTCGATCGGGCGGGTCCACGGCTGGTACGGCAACGCCCTCGCCCTCGTGCGCGCCTACAGCTACATCGTGGCCAACGGGTCCGACGGGCTGCGCCGCGTCGCCGAGGGCGCGGTACTGAACGCCAACTGGCTGCGCCACCGCCTGCGGGGCACCTTCGACATTCCCTACGACCGGCCGAACATGCACGAGTTCGTGGCGGCGGCCACCAACCTCAAGGCGAACGGGATCAAGGCGTTCGACATCGCCAAGGGTCTCCTCGACGAAGGCTTCCACGCCCCGACGATGTACTTCCCGCTGATCGTGGCCGAAGCGCTGATGATCGAGCCGACCGAGACCGAGTCGCTCGAAACCCTCGAGGAGCTGGCGCAGGCCTTCGAACGCGTGGCGGCGATGTCAGCGGACCACCTCACCCACGCGCCCTACAACACCCCCGTCGGCCGGGTCGACGAAGCCCAAGCGGCGCGCAAACTCATTGCCACGGAGGACATGCGCCCGTAGCCAGCGCTTTTGGTGATGCTGAGGGAGAAAGACCCTGCCTCAGCATCACCAGTTGGATCAGGCTTGCGCTTTGGCGGCCTTCTCGGCGTTGTGGTCCTGGAAGGCCTTCATGACGGCGGTGGTGGCGGCGCCGATGAACTCGGGGCGGTTGGTGGCGGCCCAGTCGCGGGAGCCGACGGCGCGCTCCATCTGGCCCTGGAAGTGCGGCATGACCTCGCGGGCGAACAGTTCGTAGCTCGCCAGCGTGCGCTCGCGGTTGGCCCACTCGTGCGCCATGAAGAGGAACGTGCCGAACCCGCCGGACTGGTCGATGAGGCGCTGGATCTGGGCGATCGCCTGTTCGGGCGTGCCGATCACCGACATCCCCGAGTTGTTCATCGACTCCACCATCGACTCGGTGTCGTTCGCCTCCGGCGCCAGCGGTAACGCGGCGACGCGGCGGAAGTAGTCCATCCATTCAGCCAGGCCAAACTCGACGTCCTTACGCGCCTGCTCCTCCGTCTCGGCGATGTGCATCGGCCCGACGAGGCGCCAGCCGCGCCGGTCGGCCACGGTGCCGAACTCGGCGGCGCGCTCTTCCATGACGGTCCAGTGCGATCCGAGGACGTCGAAGCCGCCCTGCGTCGTCGCCCCGATGGACAGCAGGTTGAAGCCCATCTTGCCGGCGAGGCGCGGCCCCGACGGCGACACCTGCGCCGCCACCGCAATCTCGAAGTGCGGATGGGTGTAGGGCCGCAGCTGGAGACGGGCGTCGCGCAGCGTGAACCAGTCGGTCTGGATGTTGACGGGCTCGTCGCTGGTGAGCAGCGCCACGATCGCCTCGAGCGACTCTTCCATCATCTCGCGCTGACGACTCGTGTCGATGCCCATCATGAACGCGTCCGACGGCAGCGCGCCCGGCCCGACGCCGAACATGATGCGACCCCGCGTGAGGTGGTCGAGCAGCACCATGCGGTCGGCCAGGATCAGCGGGTGGTGATACGGCAGCGAGGACACGCCCGTGCCGAGCCGAATGTTCTTGGTCCGCTGCGACGCCACCGCCATGAACAGCTCAGGGCTGGCGATGATCTCGTAGCCCGCCGAGTGATGCTCGCCGATCCACGCCTCGTCGTAGCCGAGCGCGTCGAGGCGCTGGATCAGTTCGAGGTCACGCTCGAGAGCCAGCGTCGGGTTCTGGCCCACTGGATGGAACGGTGCGAGGAAGATGCCGAACTTCAGGGGCCAGTTCATGCCGCTGTTCTAGTCGTCGTCGACGATCGTGCCCACGCCGGTGTCGTCGACGATGTGCGCGTTGCTCGACGGGTTCGTGATCACGAGGCTGAACGCGCGGTTCGACTGCGGCGTCGTGTTACCGAGAATGCGTACCCGCACGGCGCCGACTTTCGCCCCCGCGGGGATCGTCAGATGCCCAGACGTGGCCACGTAGTCGACACCCGCGATCGCGGTGCCGTCGGTTGTATGGAAGTCGACGTTGACATCCTCGGCCGCGACGTCCGAGAGCCGCACCACGAACTTCTCGTAGTGCGCCTTGGCGCCTTCGGTGAAGCTGCGGTCGGGGACCTTCACCCGTACCGGCGTTGTGGTCGCGGGCGCGGCGTAGGCAATGACGACTTGCGGTGTCGCACCGAGCGCGGCCAGCGTGTACGAGCCACCCGCCGGCACCAACGACTGCCCGCCACCCCCACCGCCGCCGGCGGTCGGGCCCGAGTCCGCGGCGCTGCACGAGGTCGACGACGCGTTGTTGCCGCCGCCACCTCCGTAGAAGCCGCCACCACCGCCGCCACCGCAATAGCCACCGTCGCCACCCTGGCCGTGCGTGCCGGCCGTAGCGCCGCCATCGGATGCACCGGCGCCGGGTGCGCTCGTCCCCGTTGGAAAACCCGCCGCTCCACCCGAATTGGGTGAACCGAACCCGGCGGCGCCCGGGGAGTCGGCGTCGCCGCCCGCGCCTCCACTACCGCCGAGCCCGCCGGCGCCACCGCCGCCAGCGGCGATAACGAGGCGTGGGTCGGGCGACAAGCCCGCGCTTGCGGGAGCGGTGCGGATATCGCTCGCCCCGCCACCGCCGCCGGCGACTCCGGCGGTTCGGCCGCGGCCGCCGCCGTTCGCGCCACCGTTGAGACCGCTCGAATCCGTCTCGGTATTCGCGAGCCCGCGGCCGCCCACTTCGACATACAGCGTTGTGCCTGGAGTCACCGGCTGGGACGGCACGGCAACGATCGCCGCGCGACCACCGGTTTGATCGACGGTCGTCCCAGTGAGAAACGAACCACCGGCACCGCCGGTCGCGGTGAAGCTCGCCTGCGTGACGCCGGTCGGTACGACGAACGTGTGCTCGCCTGTTGTCGAATACGTGCAGGTGATGACGCCACCAGACGTGACGCACTCGGGCGGCAACGTGTCAGCCCCGGCAGGCGTAGTGAAGGCGAGTCCCGCCACAAGCATGAGGCCCGGAACAGCAAGAGGAACAAAAGAACGAATTCGATGCAGCACGCGATTCTCCGAAGATGTTTTGTTTCTGAGGTCCGTGCGTGACATCACGACACGGTGGGGCGCCTGGAGGTGCGGAATTACTTCGGCGAATCCCCAGCGCACTATCGAGGTTACCAAGCCTCGAACTGGTAGCTGGCCGTCGTGATCAGCCGGTCGTCGTTGCCCTCGTCGAACAGCTGGGCGCGCGCCGCGTGGGCGCCGACGGGGTCGACCTCGACCCGGAACGGGCCGACCTTGCCGCGGGCGAGGAACATCACGTGGGACGACACCGCTTGGGCTCCCGGCGGGACGGCGGCGTGTTCGAGCACCACGAACTGCGGGCCGATGTGAAGGGCGGCGTCGGGCGACGCGAACTCGTCGGTGAGCGCCGGCAACGCCCACCGCCCGTCGTTGCGTTGGTGAGCGCCGAACACCCGCCACAACGGGGGCAGATCGTCGCTGTCGACGATGTCGAGCGGCTCGGTGTCGATGCGCATGAGCCCCTCGGGCGGCGCGCCGATGCTGACGCCTTCGCCTGCGGTCAACGCCAGCACGCGCGCGGGGTTGTCGGCGTCGAGGATGCGTGAGCGGCTGAAGCTCATCTGGCGGCCGCGCTTGAGTACCTCGGTCACGACCTCGATGCGGTGCACGTCGCGGCCCGGGTCGAGCAGCTGGCACGAGTGGACGACCGGATTGGGGACGGCGTCGAGGTCGCTCATGCCGCCGCCCTCGGGCGCGGCGATGGCGAGCACGGAGAGGAGAAGCCCGCCCGACGCGTTACGCATGTCGCGGCGCAGCACGACGGTGTTGTCGACCGGCCCCGCGTCGAGGGCTGGGTGGCGCCGGCCGATATAGCGGTAGCTGAGCAGCCCGCCCCACCGCCTCCGCAGCTCCGTGGCATAGGCATCTGGGTCGTCGCGCAGCTCGCGGATGTCACGGGGCATCAGCATTCTGTAGCGTTTCGGGCGTGGGTGTGCACGGGCTAACCGACAGCGACCTCGCCGCCGTCATGCGAGTCACGCCCGAACTGGCGCCCGTGGCCTTCCGCATCGGCGACACCGTGGCCAATTACCGCTTCCTTCCCGGCGAGGGTGTGGCCGTCGACGACGGACCGGTCGACCCGACGGCGAGCGTCGTGGTGTCGCTGTCGCCCGTGGCGTGGAGCGACCTCATCACCCAGGTGCGCACCCTGGTCAACCTGCACCTCGCCAGCGAGCTGACGTACGAGCGCGGGAACTTCGTCCAACTGGCGGACTGGGGGCCGCTCCTCACGTTGGTCCACTGCGGCGTCCCGCTCTACGACCCGGCGCGTGTGGACCTCAGCGGCGTCGACCTCACCCGGTCCTTCACCCTCGACGACTCCGACGACGACCTGCGCGCGTACCTCGAGACGACGGGCTACCTCCACGTGCGCGGCGTGTTCAGCCCCGACGAGATCGCGGCGATGAACGCCGAGGTCGACCGCCTCGCGGCGCTCGCCCGCCGCGGTGACGACGAGTCGTGGTGGGTCACCGACGAGGACGGCAACGACGTGCTGTGCCGCCTCGTTTACACGGGCATGCGCTCCGACGTCATCAACGAAGTGGAGTACGACGCCCGGGTGACGCGCCTCGGAACGCTCCTGCGCGCCGACCTCAAGCCCTCGCACGACCGGATGGAGGGCGCGGCGGTTCTGCTGAAGGTGCCGGGCAAGACGCAGGGCCTATCGAACATCCCGTGGCATCAGGATTGCGGCATGGGCGGCCACGCCATCTACTGCCCGTCGGTGGGCGTGGGCATCCAGCTCACGGGTTCGAACGCCGAAGTCGGCAACATCACCTTCGTCCCCGGCAGCCACGGCCAGTCGCTGCACAACGGGTGGCAGCAGCGCTTTGCCGACGTTCCCGTCGTCGCCATCGACACCGAACCGGGCGACGTGACCGTGCACATCAAAGACGTAATGCACGCGTCGCCGCGCCCGACAGGGCCGAAGGAGACGCAGGGGTGGCGCCGCACGCTGTACGTGTCGCACTTCCCACCCTCCATGTGGGAGCACGTGGGTGCGGGTCAGGCGTTCAACGACCTGGTGCGCAACCGCACCGAAGAGGTCGCTGCGCTCTAGCGCCGCACGACGACGGTGCGGGCGATCTGGTCGTGCCAGGTCTGGCGCCGCGGGCTCCAGATCGGTCGCAGCAGGTTCACGATTGCCGGGATGCTGAGCAGGAAGCCGCTCACGAAATTGATGCCGAGGAGAGCGACGGCGCGCGTGAACGCGACCGCGGCCGTCACCGGCGACCCGTCATCGCGCAGCAGCATGGTTCCGGTGGCGATCTTGCCGATGGTGGCGCCGCGCCAAGCGTGCATCCCGGTGAAGTAGAGGATCTGCGCGGTGATGCTGACGACGAGGATCGTCCGCACCTCGCCGCCGGTGAAGGTGGCCCTCGTCGGGTCCGACGCGTTGAGCGCGTGACTCAGCGCCGGCGACAGGAACGGCAGGGTGATGACGCCGAGCACGAGCCCGTCGATGATCGACGAGGCGATGCGCCGCGGCCATCGGGCGTACTCGTAGGGCGTGATCGTCTGCGGCAGCGGTTCGTCGTAGTACTGCACCGGATGAGTCCACCACATGGGTGCGAAAATCGACGACATGGCTCTTGGGAACGCCCGCACCCTCGCCGAGGTCTACCGCCACTTCGGTGAGGTCGACGTGGTCGACAGCTCACCGCTGTACGAACGGGTGGCGGTGGCCATCAGCGAGTCACCCGAAGCTCTCGCCGCCATCGAGGAAGCGCCGCCGCCGAAGCGGCACCCGACGGTGATCCTCGCCGCCCTGCACGACCTCGCAATTCAGGGGCGGGCGCCGGCGTTGGCCGACGCCTACGCGCAGCGCGACCTCGCGGCCGCGCCGGCGGCGGCGGTCGACGCCCTTCTCACGCTGACGCCTGACGTCGTCGCCATCGCGACGCAGCGTCAGACCCAGACGAACGAGACGGGGCGCATCGCCGTCCTCTATCCCGCCATCGGCGAGGCGGCCCGCCGGGTCGGCGCGGCGCGCATCGGCCTGATCGACGTGGGTTGCTCGGCCGGGCTCAACCTGAACCTCGATCGCGCCGGCATTACGTACTCCGACGGAACCGTTCTCGGCGACCCGGCCTCATCGCTCCAGTTGACCTGCGACGTCGTCGGGGAGGGGCGCGTGCCCGCCGGCGCGGTGCCGCCCGTCGCCGCCCGCATCGGCGTCGACCTCAATCCGGTCGACGCCGCCGATCCGGCGGACGCCCGGTGGTTGCGCGCCTGCCTGTGGCCTGATCAGCCCGAACGGGTGGCGCGCCTCGACGCCGCCATCGCGCTGGCGGCAGGCTCACCGCCGACGCTGCTCCAGGGCGATGCGGTGGAGGTGCTGCCCGACGCGTTCGCTCGCGTGCCGGCCGACGCTCTGCCCGTCGTCACCACGACGTGGGCGCTGTCGTACTTCTCGCTGGAGAGCCGGCTGCGGTTCCTGCGCCGCCTCGACGAAGCGGCGTCAACGCGGACAGTGGCGTGGGTGTCGGCCGAAGGCGTCGGGATCGCGCCTGCCATCCCCACCCGCGGCGACAGCCGCGCCTCGGCCCACAGCCTGGTCGGGCTGGCCGTCTTCGGACGCGACACACTGCGCGCCGAGTCGGTTGGTCGGTGCCACCCGCACGGGCGGTGGCTGGAGTGGCTCGCCTAGCGAGCGACTACTTGCCGGCGCCGCAGTGCTGCTGGAAGTACGAGTCGATGTGCTGCACCGC
>DASZWD010000014.1 GCA_035546775.1 Acidimicrobiales bacterium | reverse complement strand
TTCGGCCGCATCGACTTGGCGTAGCGCAGCGCCTTGATCACGCCGCGGTGCACGCGGCCCACGAGCACGACGACTGTCGAGTTGTCCGACTCGGGTCGCACCTCCTCGGGCGTAATCGCCAACGCGAGGGTGACCCGGGTGTAGTGCCGCTTCACCGCCCAGAACGCGAGCATCACGATCGGCACGATGATGATGACGATGTAGGCACCCTCGGTGAATTTCGTGATCGCCACGATCATCAGCACCACGAACGTCGCCGCCGAACCCGTGGCGTTCACGGCCACGCCGCGGCGCCACGCCGGTTCGCGTTCTTTCAGGTGGTGGCGCACCATGCCCGCCTGGCTGAGCGTGAACGACGTGAACACGCCGACGGCGTAGAGCGCGATCAGGCGGTCGGTCTTGCCGCCGAAGCCGACCAGCAACGTCGCCGCCGCACCCGCCAGGATCAGGATGCCGTTGGAGAACACGAGGCGGTCGCCGCGGGTGGCGAACTGCCGTGGCAGGTAGCCGTCGTGGGCGATGATCGACGACAACCGCGGGAAGTCGGCGTAGGCCGTGTTGGCGGCCAGCGTGAGGATGGCGGCGGTGGCGAACTGCAGCAGTACGTACAGCGGCCCCTTGCCCATCACGGTGCGACCCATCTGGGAGAACACCGTCTCGTCGTGGCTCGGGATCGGGTGCAGGTGGTGCGCGAGGACCGCAGTGCCGAAGAACAGCACGCCGAGGATCATGCCCATCCACACCAGCGTCGTCGCCGCATTCTTCGACTCGGGCCGCTGGAACGCCGGCACGCCGTTGGAGATCGCCTCGACACCGGTGAGGGCGACGGCACCCGAGGAGAAACCTTTCAAGATGATGAACAGGGTCAGCGTGCCGCCGAACCGGTTGATGCCCTCCGCCGGGGTCACACCGGTGATGTGGCCGATGTGGCCCCCGAAGAGTGAAGGTAGGTAGACGCGCCCGAGGCCCCGGACCACCAGCACCGTCAGGATCACGATGTAGATGTAGGTGGGCACGGCGAAGATGCGGCCCGATTCCTTGATGCCGCGCAGGTTGGCGACCGTGATGATCGCCACCATGAGCAAACACAGCAGCACGCGGTCGCCCTGGATGTGGGAGCGCAGCGCCGGGATAGAGATGAGGGCGGCGACGCCCGCCGAAATCGACACCGCCACGGTGAGGATGTAGTCGACGAGCAGCGACGCGCCCGCCAGCATCGCCGGCACCTCGCCGAGGTTCTCGCGGCTCACCACGTAGGAGCCGCCGCCCGAGGGGTAGGCGAAGATCGTCTGGCGGTAACTCGTCACCACGATCGCCAGCAGGAGGGCGACGGCGATGGCGATCGGGACCAGCGTCGTGAGGCCGAGCGCCAAGCTCGACCCCGCGGCGGCGGTGACGAAGAGGATCTCCTCGGCCGCGTACGCCGTCGACGAAATGGCGTCGGAGGAGAAGACCGCCAGCGCGATGACCTTGGTGATCCGCTGGTGTTCCTGCTCGCTCGTCGCGAGCGGACGCCCAACCAGAAGGCGTTTTACAAGTGAAGCCACGACGCGAACGTATCGGCTGGCCGGGAAATCCTTGCGATTTCTTTACGCTCGTTTACACGTTCGCAACATGCGCAGGTTGGCGCGCGCCAGCCTTCCGTAGTCGAATAGCGCGATGCACGTGATCGTCGTGGGGTGTGGACGCCTCGGGTCTGAGCTCGCCATCGAGCTCGACGCGCAGGGCCACTCGGTCGCCATCATCGACAAGGCGCGCCGCGGCTTCCAGCGCTACCTGCCGGATCGCTTCTCCGGTCGCGCCGTCGTCGGGTTCGGTTTCGACCGCGACTCGCTCGAGCAGGCCGACATCAAGCACGCCGACGCCGTCGCTGCGGTCACCGGTGGCGACAACTCCAACATCATGACGGCGCGCATCGCCCGGGAGACCTACGAGGTGCCGAACGTGGTGGCCCGCATCCAGGACCCGCGCCGGGCCGCGATCTACCAGCGCCTGGGCATCGCGACGGTGGCATCGGTGGCGTGGGCGACCGACCAGGTGATGCGCCGCCTCGACCCCGACGCCCACACCGTCGAGTGGACCGACGCCAACGGCGCGCTGTCGATGCTCGAGGTGTCGCTCCCGGCCGCCTGGGCCGGCCAGAAGCTGGCGGCGCTGTCGGTCGGCGATCGTCACCGCGTGGTGGCCATCTCCCGCGGCGGCGCCGGTCGCCTCGCCACCGAAGAAGCGATCGGCCAGGAGGGCGACGTCCTGCACCTCATGGTCCAGCGCGACGCCCGCGCCGAACTCGACACCTTGCTCGAACACGGACCCGACGGAGGTCACCACTGATGCGCGTCGCCATTGCGGGCGCCGGAAACGTCGGCACCTACATCGCGCAGGACCTCCAGAAGCACGGCCACGACGTGCTGCTGATCGAGGAGAATCCCGACATCGTCAACCGTCTGCGCGACACCATCGACGTGCAGTGGTTCGCCGGTGACGCCTGCGAAGTCTCGAAGCTCCACGCGGCCGGCGTCGAAGGCGTCGACGTCATGGTCGCGGCAACGGGCGACGACGAGGACAACCTCGTCGTGTCGCTGCTGGCCAAGCAGGAGTTCGCCGTGCCCCGTGTCGTGGCCCGCGTGAACCACCCCAAGAACCATTGGCTGTTCAACGAGAGTTGGGGCGTCGACGTCGCCGTGTCGACGCCGCACCTGCTCAGCTCGCTCGTCGAAGAGGCCGTGTCGGTCGGTTCGCTCGTGCGCCTGCTCACCTTCGAGGGCGGTGGCGCCCGTCTCGTCGAAGTAACGCTGTCGTCGAACTCGCCGGCGGCCGGCAAGACCGTCGCGGAACTCGGCGTGCCCCGCGATGCGAGCCTGGTGGCTGTCGTGCGCGAGGGCCACGTGGTTGTGCCCCGAGGCGACACGATGCTGCTCGCGGGCGACGAGGTGCTGGCGCTGCTCGTGTCGAACGAAGCCGAGGCCGAGTTGACCGACCTGCTCGTCGCCGCCGCCGGCTAGAGGAGTTCGTACTCCGGGTTCAGCACCTTGAGCCGCGCCGCCGCGCCATCGGGCGCGCCGCGGCCTGACATCTTGAGCCGGCGGCCCGTGCGGATGCCGGGCATGCGGCGCCGACCCGTCCACATGGCGACCATCGCACCGGTGCCGTCCTTGATCGTGGCCTCGAGCCACGGCGACCCGCCCGTCTTGGGCACGATGCGCACACTCGAGATCTCGCCCACCACCGTCACGTAGCTGCGCGGCTGCACCTCGGCGATCGGCGTAGCGCCGGCGATCGACGTGCAGAAGTCGGCGAGCTTGGCCCGGTCGTGTTCCTCGACCGGCGTGCGAAGTTTCTTGAGCAGTCCCATCAGTCGATCGCTTCCAACGGTATCCGGTCGACCTGCTGCTTGAACCACAGCACGTGGACGAGCAGCGACGTGGCCAGCGCGCCGGCGCCGATGAACTTCACCCAGTCGTCGCTCGGCTTCGGGATGCTGGTGCCGCCGATGGTGATAAGGCTGTTGTCGCCCTTTGACTTGTTCAGCGGGCGCTCGCCGTAGGGCAGCGTCGGGTCGTAGGTGCCTTCGGGCAGGTTCTCACCCGACGAACCGCTGGACTTGCCCTTGGGGTTCAGCAGCGAGCCGAACTGCGACAAGTCGACGTTGCCTCCGGGCGCGAACCCGCCGCCGCCCGTCGAGCCGCTGCGGAACCCGGCGCCGCTGCTACCGCTCGCTGTCGAGCCGCCGCTCGAGGAGCCGCCGCTGCTGCTGCCTCCCGACGAGCCGCCACTCGAACCACCCGAACCGCCGCCTCCGCTCTTCTTGATCGTCGTGGTGGTGGTCGTCGACTCACCGCGCACCGTCACCGTCGAGCTGTACGCCGACTGGCTGCTCGGCACCGTCTGCGAACAGGCGGCGTCGGTGTCGCTCGAGCTCTTGCACGAGCGTGCGTGCCGGTAGGCGTACACGGCGTAGCGGTAGCCGCCGGGAGCGGCGCCCGAGAGGTCGTCGGTCACGCTCGTCTTCGACGCGTCCACGGTGGCGAGCACCTTGGCCGCCGCGCCCTGATACGAGCGCACGACCTCGTAGCCCGCCATGTCGGGCTCGGGGCTCTTGTTCCACTTGATCGTGGCGGTGTTCGTTCCGTCCGCCATCGACGCTGTCACGCCTGTCGGCGTCGCCGGCTTGAACGTGACGTGGAACGACTTGCTGACGATCGTCTGCTGCGTCTGGGTGCCCCCGAGCGTCGTCGAGTACTGACCGACCGCCGTCACCGTGACGGTGTAGGGCCCGTTGTACTTCGCCGCGCTCTGGGTGATGTTCGCCCAGTTGAAGCTCACGTTCGCCCCGCCGCCGGAGAAGATGCCGCCGGCGGTCCCGTTGTAGGTCTGCGTGACCGGGGTGATCCAACCGTCGTCGTCCGACAGCTTCACGGACAAGCTGGAGATCACGGCCTGGTTGCCTTCCTGCTTGGCCGAGCCGGTGATGGCGAACGAGCCGGACGTCTGGTTGCTGTCGGCCACCGGCGAGTCGACCGAGACCGTCGGGGCGGCCGCGAGCGCACGACCGGCGAAAGGAACGGCGAGGAGGGCGAGCGCTAAGAGTCCGGCCGCGCCGATGCAGCGGAGCGTTTTCACGCGTCCTGAGCCCCACTCACGAGGTGGGCACGAATGACGAGTCGCTGGCGCGCCGATCCTTTCGGATTGCACGTCGTCAGTGTGAGGTTTCGCTCGCCCGGCGTGTTGGCCACGATCGAGATGTTCGAGGGATCCACGACAAACGGGTTGGGCGATGCGCCCCGATCGGTCACCACGTACTCGCACGAGCCGACCGGCGTGGTGAGCTCGATCTTGTCGCCGGGCGCGAGCCGGTCGAGCTGGTTGAACGGCTTGCCGTAGGTGGTGCGGTGGCCGGCAATGGCGACGTTGCCCATCTCACACGGCAACGGCGTGCCGCGGTAGTGCCCCGCGCCCGCCTTGAGCGCGGCGGGCGTCGTGCCCTCGACGACGACCACGTCGACGCCGATCTTCTGGATACGGATGCGCGTGATCGGGTCGCCCTCTTTGACCTGACGGTCCTCGTACTTCTGTTTGAGGGCCTGGGTCGTGAACTCCTTGGCCTTCTTGTCCTGGATACGACCCTGCTCGAAGTTCGTGTACACGGGAAAGCCGAGGAGACCAACGGCGGAGATCACGAGCACGAGCAGCAGCACCGACAGCCCCTGGTACGCCAGACGATTCCGGCGAAAGAACTGGAAGACGGCTTCCAACGCGACACCTCATTGAAGGGGGAAGAACAGCGGACGGACCGAGGCCCAGGGTAAACGAAGGGCCCGGGGCTTTTGCCCCGGGCCCCCGAAGTTCTTTCGAACCGTGTTGCTACTTGGCGGCGCCCGCCAGGCGGTAACGACGGACGGCGACGATGGCGACAGCCATACCGGCGAAGGCCAGCGGCAGCGCCGTCTCGGCACCCGTGCGGGGCAGCGAGGTTTCGCCACGAGCGATGTCGAGGCTCGGCGTGTCGAGGACCTTGGTCTGGGCCAGGTTCGAGATCGCACCCGCCTCGGCGTGCGCCAGGTCGAGCACGATGCCGCCCGAGATGCCCTTGAGCAGCTCGATGCTGACGCCGTCGGCCACGGCCTTCTTGCCGAAGGTGCCGTCGTCGACGATCTTGCCGGCGGCGACCGCAATATGGCTCTCAAGAGGCGTACCGGCGAGCAGCGTGATGTCCTGGCCGACCGGGATCGCCAGGCCCTCGGGGCCGGCGTGGAGCAGCAGGCTCGGGACGAGGCCCTTGATCCGGACGAGAGCCGGGTCGAAGGTCGGGTCGCCGATCGGCTTGCCCGTCATGCGGTCGTAGGTGGCGGCCGTGTTGGCTTCGCCCACGATGATCTCGACGAGCGGGGTGCTCTGGAGCACGCCGCCGATGGTCGGCGTCGGCAGGATCTTGATGTCGACGGCCGACGAGTGCGCCTTGGCGGTGACGGTGTCGACGGTGTTGACGACCTCGGACTTGGCGTCGCCGATGGTGACGCTCAGCGTCTTGGTGTTGACCACGCTCGACAGCACGTCGCTCAGCAGGTCACCCACGTTGGGGATGGTGCTGGAGTCGACCGGCAGGCCGAGCTGCTGGGTGACGCCGAGCAGCGTGTTGACCAGGCCACCGACCTGGAGACCGACGCCCTGGACCGTGGAGTCGAGGCCGAGGGTGTGAAGCAGGCTGTTGACCGACAACTCGATGTCGCCGACCTGACCACCGGCCACCGAGTGCAGCAGGCCGTTGTTCAGCGAAGCCGAGCTCGAACCGCAAGCGAGGCCGACACTCAGGATCGCCTGGATCTGCGCCGGTAGGTCGAGCGCCGCGCACTTGGCGGGAACGTTCTGCGAACCGTCGTTGGTGACGGTCGACGAAGCAGTGGAATCGGCTGTGGTCTGGAGGCTCTTGAGCAGTTCACCAGCACCGACCGCCTTGGCCAGGTAGGTGGACTTGCCGGAGTCGTCGACACCCTTGACGATGTTGGCGACGGTGTCGCCGAGCGAAAGCTGCTGGCCGAGCACACTCAGATCGAGCGCACGGGCCACAGCGCCGCCAGCAAACGTCTCGGGCTTCACGGTCACGGTGGAAGCAGCGTGGGCCGGCGTCGCGACGAGCGCGCCACCCATGGCTACCGCGACCGCAAGCGGAGCTAGCGAGCGAATACGCATGTGTTGTTGGTTCCTCTCCCCGGGACTAGCCCGTCGTGTGGTGCTTCCTTGCTGGCAACGACATTGTGACCACGCAATGTTGTCTAGACCAGTAATTCCGCGTGTTTCTGCAGATCTCCTGCTTTTTTTCTCGCAGCGTGGCGGAAAATCCCACGTTCCGTCACACTTCGACCCGAATGGCGGCCACCGCCCGTAGCCGAACATCAGGGAGAAATGCCCCGACAAGAGGTACTTCTGTTGGCGAAGCGTAATGGACGGTCACGGTGAGTGTCGAACCTGGCCCGCCTCGGTGACTGACAGATACGGACATTCGCCGCGGATCGAGCCCGGTCGACGCCGAGGCGGCGTGACGCGCCGCTTCGGGATCGGGATCGACGGCGCCGACCCGCGCCGCTTCGCGCGAGGCGTGGACCGTGAGGATCTCATCCCGAACGACTAGTCCGACCTGGATCGTGCCGAGCAAGAGGAGCACGACGAAAGGAATGGTGAGGGCGAGCTCGACAACGGCTTGGCCGCGCTCGCGACGGCCAAGCCGCTGCCGCGTGTTCACTTGACCTTGCGGGTGACGGTGTCGAACACGGCGTTCAACAGGTCGCCGATCTTGCCGGACTTAGCCGCCCAGCCCATCAGCAGGACGGCGACAGCCGCCGCGCCGAGCAGCACGAGTGCGTACTCGGCAGTCGCCTGACCACGGTCGGTTCGGCTCACGCGCCGGGCGACGCGAGCTGCGTTGAGTTGCAGCCAGAACAGCGGAAACAGCATGAACATGGAAGCTCCCTTTCTCGGAGTCTCGGGCTCGAGAGTCACAGGCCGAGTCCGCGGAAGGACCCGGCGATCAGCGGCGCCACCGTGAGAAGGGCGAACGCCGGCAGGATGCAGCTGATGAGGGGGAAGAGGAGGCGCACGGGAAGGCGGCGCGCGGCGGCTTCGGCGCGCTGGCGCGACGCGGTACGAACGTCGAGCGCGAGCCGGTCGAGGGTCGGACCGAGCGGCGCGCCGTAGCGGTCACACGCCACGAGCGCGGCCACGAGCGGCCGCACCGATTCGCCCAGGCGCTCGGGCAACTCCTCGAGCGCGTCGGCGATGCGACCGCCGCGGCGGGCAATGACCACCGCCGCGGCCATCGCTTCGGCCAGCGGCCCCTCGGCGTGGGCGGCGGCGGCGCCGAGGGCACCCGTCAGGTTTGTGCCGGCGCTGACCGCCAGGCCGACGAGTGCCACGACGTCGGCGAGGTCGCGCTCGACGGCCGCGGCGCGCGCACGTTGTTCGCGCCGTCGGCGCAGGAGCGGCCGGACGCCGAACGCGACGAGCAACCCAACGCCGGCGGGCGGGAACACGACGGCGCACGCCAGCGCGCCAATCAATACGGCGCCCGCCTGACGCGGCGAAGGCAGCGCGGTCATGGCCGGTAGACGCCGTGGGCCGGGACCGGAACGGGGTGCGAGGTCAAGGGCGCGGGCTGCGGCGGAGGGTCGGGCGCGTGCCAGCCAGCCGGTGCACACTGCCGCCCACCCGAGAGCAACCAGCGTCGGCCCGCTCACGGCGCCACCGTGGCGCTCATCCGGTGCATCCAGAAGGCGCCAACGGCGTCGAGCAGTAAGCCCGTCACCACGCACATGACCCCGATCGGTGTGCCGAACAGCATGTGGCTGTTGCGCGAGTCGGTGAGGCAGGTCACCAACATGAAGCCGATGGGCGCAACGCCGACGACGAGCGCGGACAGCCGCGCCTGCGCGGCCAGCGCCTGCGCCTCGCGCGCGACTTGCTGGCGCGTGCGGATGGCGGAAGCGACGTCCTCGATCACGCGAGCTGGGGGGCCACCGGTTTGCGTGGCGAGCACGAGGGCGCCCACGGCCAAGCGCACTGCGGGACGGTCGCGCTGCGTTCGCCACGCGCGCAACGCGTCGGCGAAAGGGCGTCCGCGTTCGACCCCGGCCGCGACGCGCGACAGGTCGTGAGCGACACGGCCGCGCACACTCACCGCCGCCTCCGCCACGGCTTGGGGTAGCGATCCGCCGGAGCGCACGCCGCGCGCGGCGGCGTCGAGCGCGGATGCGAGGGTGGCGTCGTACGCGGCTTCGGCGCGGCTGCGCAGCACGAGACAGGCGATGACCGGCGCCGCGCCTGTGAGCGCAGCGAGCAACACGCCGAACACCGGACCGACCACCACGACGCCTATCAGTGCGGCCGCCACCGTCGACCCACGCCAGATCCGCCATACGCGGGCTGCGTCGAGAGCGAGGTCGAGCGATGCCAGCTCGCGTCGCAGGCGGGCGGGCGGCGTGCGCCACGTACGGGATCGGACGTTTCGGGGGCTGCGGGGCGGCACCTCCCCCGATACGCGCCCGATCACGACGACGCGCCGCTGAGCGCGGTACGCCCGGGTGAAGGCAACACCGGTGGCGCCGAGCAACGCGAACACGAGGCCGAACGTGCTCACGCGATCTCCAGGGGCCGCACGCGCGGGCCGGTGCTGCCGGGTTCCGCGACTTCGACGACGGAGCGGATGCGGCGGCGGCCGTCGCGCCCGCGGGCGACTTCGATGACGACGTCGATGGCCGCGTGGAGTTGGTCGCGCACGGCGTCGAGCGGGAGGCCTTCACCCGCGAGGAGCACCATCGTCTCGAGGCGGCGCAGCGCGTCGAGCGGGCTGTTGGCGTGACACGTCGACATCGACCCCTCGTGGCCGGTGTTCATCGCCGTCAACATGTCGAGCGCCTCGGCGCCGCGGCACTCGCCGACGATGATGCGATCGGGGCGCATGCGCAGTGCGTTGCGCACCAGCTCTCGGATCGTGACGCGGCCGACCCCCTCGGCGTTGGCCGGACGCGCTTCGAGCCGCACGACGTGGTCTTGGTGCAACCGCAGTTCGGCGGCGTCTTCGACGGTCACGATGCGGCCCCCCGACGGGATCGCACTCGCGAGCGCGTTGAGCAGCGTCGTCTTGCCCGACCCGGTGCCGCCGCAGACGATGACGTTGCGGCGCGCCGCCACGACCTCCCGCAGCTTCGTCACGACCTCGGTACGGTCACAGAACTCCGCGAGCTCCACCACCCGTGCCCGGAAGCGACGGATGGTGAGATACGGACCGTCGACGGCCAGCGGCGGGACGATGGCGTGCACGCGTGAGCCGTCGGCCAGCCGCGCGTCGACCGCGGGCGACGAGCGGTCGACGCGCAGGCCGAGGGGCCCGACGATCTTTTCGATGATGTGCTCGATTTGGCGGGTGTCGAGCGTGACGGGCGTCGGCTCCAGCGCACCGGCGCGCTCGACCCACACCCGGCCGGGCCCGTTGACCATTACTTCGCTCACCTCGGGATCGCGCAGCAGCGGCTCGAGCGCGCCCAAGCCGAGAACGTCGGCCAGCACGTCGGCGACTGCGGCGTCGGCCAGCGCGGCGTCGAGCAAGGGCGCTTCGTCGCGCACGAAGCGCGCGACCAGCGTCGCGTCGACGGTGGTGGCGGGGTCGACGTCGCGTACGAGACGCGCCCGCACCCGCTGCGCGATCGCGTCGGTCACGCCGCCACCGCTTTCATTGCGTGCGCCAGCGGCCGCGGCAGGCCACGCCGCAGCAGACCTTCGTCGACGGCGTTGGCGATCTGCGCCTGCCACGCGATCTCGGCGACGACGGGCACGCCGAGAATCGATTCGACGTCGCGTCGGCCCAGGTGACGCTGCGGCTCGGCGATGAGGACGACCGCTGTCGGTCGCGGCGCGTCGTTCGCCCGTTGGAGCGCGAGGTAACAGGGACGCAGGACGAGCAGCGACCGGTCGGCCGCCGCGACGAACGCCTCGACGGCGGGCGACGCGACACGGCCGCAGTCGGCCACGACCGGTCCACCCGCGCGCACGCCGCGGAGGGCCTTCGCCAGTCGCCGCCCGGCGTCGGCGTCGGCCGCCGCGCTGGCGCCCCGCGGGATCAATGTGATGCCGTGGGACGTGTCGTGCGCGATGCGACCGAGCGCGTCGGGCGGTACATCGGGCCCCGCCGCCATCCAGTCCAGCAGCCCGGGTCCGGCGGGCTCGGGCAGCCCGAGCGCCAGCGCGAGGTCGCCGGCGAAGTCGGCGCCGACGACATGGCGCCCTGCCGCGGCGGCGGTGAGCAGCAGCGAGGCGGCGACCACAGTGGTGCCGCTTCCTCCCTTCACGGACCAGCAGGCCGTGAGCATCGCGTGCCTCCTCAGCAGGAACGACGGTTACGCGCGTGTTGCGAGCCGAAGGGGAAGCGGCGAAGAACGCATGAAAGCACCGCGGGGAGGACCCCACAAGACCCAGTTTGTGGAAGCCTCTAGGCGTGGAAGCGGCGTTCTTCGACCTCGACAAGACGGTCATCGCCAAGGCGTCGATGGTTGCCTTCGGCCGCGACTTCTACCGTGAAGGCCTCATTTCCCGGCGCACGATCGCCAGCGCGGTCTGGGGGCACTTCGTCTACCAGCATCTCGGCGCCAGCGAGGCGAAGCTCGAAGAGGTCCGCGAGAAAGCCCTCGCCATGACCAAAGGCTGGGATCACGAGCGCGTCAAGCAGATCGTGCGCGAGACGTTGCGCACCGTCGTCGAGCCGATCATCTACGCCGAAGCGGCGGACCTGATCGCCGAGCACAAGGCAGCCGGTCGGGTGGTCGCCCTCGTCAGCGCCTCGCCCGAAGAGATCGTGGCGCCGCTCGGAGAGTTCCTCGGGGTCGACCGTGTGCTGGCCACCCGAGCCCGTATCGACGACGAAGGCCACTACACCGGCCTCATCGACGTGTATTGCGCCGGGCCCTACAAGCCGGTGTGCATGGCTGCGATGGCCCACGAGATGGACATCGACTTGAACGCCTCGTACGCGTACAGCGACTCGGCCACCGACGTGCCGATGATGGAGGCCGTCGGCCACCCCTTCGCCGTCAATCCGGACCGGGTACTGGCGCGCATCGCCAAGGAACGGGGCTGGCCGATTCTCAACTTCACGCACCCGGTGCGGCTGCGCGACCGCATGCCAGTGCCCTCGGCCAAGTCGTCCGCGGCGACCGCCGGCGTGGTGGCGGCCGCGGTGGCCGCCTGGTTCGCCTGGCAGCAGCGACAACGGCATCGGGCCGCGTAAGGACAGCGGTCCCCGGTCGTTATCGGTATACGTGCTTCGGGAAAAGGGAGTTCCAATGAAACGACTCGCACTTGCGGCGGCCGCCGTTCTCGGCTTTCTGAGCGTCGCCGCCTTCGTGGCGCCCTCGGCAGACGCGGCCGCTGGTCAGCCCTGCAGCGGTCTGCGCATCCATCTGTCGCTCAACAACAACCAGACGCAGATCGTCGACCTCTGCTTGCCGGACGACCTCGGCCTGTAGACCGACACAGCAAAACGCCCGCCTCCTCGGAGGCGGGCGTTTTCTTGTTTTTGTACCGAGTTGCGCCTCAGCCGGTGAGCAGGTCGCGAGCTCCGGTGTCGGAGCTCGGGTGACGCAGCTTGCTCATGGCGCGCGCCTCGATCTGGCGGATGCGCTCGCGGGTGAGGTTGAAGTGCTCGCCCACCTCTTCGAGCGTGCGGGGCTCGCCGCGGTCGAGGCCGAAGCGCAGCCGCAGGATCTCGCGCTCGCGCTCGTCGAGCGGACCCAGTAGGCGCTGGATCTCTTCCGGCAGCAGCGAGGTGGCCGCCATCTCGAAGGGCGACTCCGCCGTCTTGTCCTCGACGACATCGCCGAGTTCGGCGTCGCCGTCTTCGCGCAGCGGCTCGGAAAGCGACAGCGGCTCGGCGGCGAAGCGCAGCGCCTCGGTGACCTTCTCTTCGGGCATCTCGACTTCGACAGCCAGTTCAGCCAGCGTGGCCGGCCGGCCGTATTTCAGCTCGAGGCGCGAGCGCGCCTTCTGGAGACGGGCGAGGGTGTCGCCGGCGTGGACCGGCAGGCGGATCGTCCGGCCCGTGTTGGCGATGCCGCGGGTGATCGCCTGGCGAATCCACCACGTGGCGTAGGTCGAAAACTTGAAGCCCTTGCGCCAGTCGAACTTCTCGACGGCGTGCATGAGGCCGAGGTTGCCCTCCTGGATCAGGTCCAGCAGCGGCAGACCCGACGCCTGGTACTTCTTGGCAATCGACACGACGAGGCGCAGGTTGGACTGCACGAAGGTGCGCTGGGCTTCGTCACCCTGACGCACGCCGCGGCGCAGCTCGCGCTTGCGGGCGGCGGTGAGGTCCTTTGCCTTGGTCGTCTCGAGTTCAGTGCGCGCAGCAACACCGGCCTCGATGGCCTGTGCCAGCCGGACCTCGTCGTCCTTGGTCAGCAACGGATACTGACCAATGTCGGTGAGGTACAGGCGGACGAGGTCTTCCTCGTCCCGCTCCACTCGTTCCTTCGCCACGCGCAATCCTTTTTGTGTGTGCTGTCGTTGTTAGAGGTCCTGGTCACACAATCCAGGCCTAGATACAACGCCGCCCCAGGCTGTATGTATTCCCGCTGCTTGTTCCCCTACTTGAGGAACCTGTTCACCATACGGACCATGTCAATAGGTCCTTAGGTTCGCCAGGAACTGTTGACAATTATTCGGTATCGCAGTACCCGCTTCCTACCGCCGGGGCGGCATAGCGTGGCCGATCGTGCCCGACGATGTCGAACTGACCATGGTGACGCTCACCCTCGAGGCCACCGACGAAGCCACGGCGGCGAAATTGCTCGGTGTGCTGGCCAAATATGTGGTTATTGCCCGAGGTGACGAGGGTTGTCGCAACATCGACCTCGTGGCATCGGTGACCCACGCTTGGCGGTACCTGCTCGTCGAAAAATGGGAGTCACCCGACGCCCAGCGAGGCCACTTCGACTCGCCGGCCATGGTCGAGATGGCCGAGGCGTGCCGGGGGCTGCTCGCCCGGCCGCCCGTCATCGACTTGTGGGACAACATTTCGGCGCACGATCTTGCTTGACTGTTACCGACGGTAACGTTACCGTCGGTAACGATGGGTCGGACGGATCGTCGCGAAGAGTTGCTCGACGCCGCGATCGCGGGGATTCGCGAGCACGGTCCGACGGCGTCGATGGGGCAGCTCGCGGCGAAGGCCGGCATCAGCAAACCGATCCTGTACCGCCACTTCGGGGACCGGGCCGGGCTCGTCGACGCGATCGGCGACCGCTTCGCCGCCGAGTTGCGGCGCGACCTTCTGGGCGCGATCACGGAAGTCACGAACGACACGCACGAACTGCTGGTACGCACCATCGACGCGTTCTTGTCCTACATCGAGCGTGACACTGCGCTGTATCGCTTCCTCGTCCGGCCCGGACGCGGCGCCGACGTCGACCTGAGCGGATTCCTCGACCAGATCGGCGCCACCGTCGCGATCGCGATCGGCGAGCAGCAGCGCGCCGTCGGGCGGGACTCGGGCGGCGCCGAGGTGATCGCGCGCGGCGTGGTGGCGTTCGTGTACGCCGCGGGTGACTGGTGGGTAGATCGCCAGACGATGCCTCGCGCCCGTCTCGTGGCGTACGTCGCCGATTTTCTCACGCACGGCTTCAACGGAGAATGGGGAGAACAGTCATGAACCTGCTCGCAGTCGTCGACCACACCGGCCAGGTGCTCAAGAGTTGGACGCCGCTGTACCTGCTGCTCGGCGCGTTCGCCGCCATCGTGGTCGGGCTCGTCGCCTTCGGCCGTTCGGGCGACACGCGCTCGCCGTTCGCCGCCGTCAACCTGCGCATCGCCGACGGCCTCGAACGGATCGTGCACGTCCCTGGCTGGGCGGCGGCGACGGTCGGTCTGGCGTTCTTCTCGTTGCTCGTCGCCGGCCAGGGGTTCTACAACGACGTCGCCTGGCACGTGGCGCTCGGTCGCGACAAGAACCTGTTCACCGCACCACACACCGGAATCGTGATCGGCCTGGGACTGATCCTGTTCTCCGGGATCATCGGCGTCCTGTTCGCGTCGCTCCAGGGCGTCGACACCGCGCTGCGGTGGCGCGCCGTGCGCATCCCGTGGTCGACGCTGCCGCTCCTCGCGCTCGGCGCCGCCGCCGTCACCGGCTTCCCGCTCGACGACTTGTGGCATGCCAAGTACGGCGTCGACGTCACGATGTGGAGCCCGACGCACATGCTGATGATCCTCGGCGCGTCGTTCGTCGGCATCGCCGCGTGGCTGGTGCTCGCCGACGCCGGCGTGAAGCCCCACGACTCGCGCTGGTCGATGGGCATTCACGTCGTCGCCGCGTGGCTCACGTTCCAAGGCCTCATCGCCCCGCTGGGTGAGTTCTCCTTCGGCGTCCCGCAGTTCCAGCAGATCTTCCATCCGATGATCCTCGTCATCGCGAGTGCGTTCGCGTTCGTCGCCATCCGCCTCGTCATCGGCCGGTGGTGGGGCCTCGCCATCGCGGCGTTCAACTGGGTCACGGCGACGGGATTGTTGAACTCCGGCAAGGACGCGCCGATCCACACCCGCGTCGTCGGCCTCTACGTGGCCTCGGCGCTGGCCGTCGAGATCGCCGCATTCCTCTTCGGCACCGAGCGACGAATCCGCTTCGCGGTGGCAGCAGGCGTCGGCGTCGCGACGTTGGGGCTCGCCGGCGACTTCTGGTGGAACGCCCACCACGCGTACCAACCGTGGAACCACAATCTCGTGCGCGGCGCCGTGGGATTTGGGCTCGTCGTCGGCATTGCGTCGGCGATTTTGGCGACGGCGTTCGCCCGGTCGGCGGGACGCCAGGAAGACGCGCCGCCGGTGCGCGGGC
Organism: Acidimicrobiales bacterium; assembly: GCA_035546775.1. Classification (NCBI taxonomy): domain Bacteria; kingdom Bacillati; phylum Actinomycetota; class Acidimicrobiia; order Acidimicrobiales; species Acidimicrobiales bacterium. The sequence continues at coordinate 104,075 of DASZWD010000014.1, read as the reverse complement.
CCGTCGCCGCGGTGGCCGGTCTCGTGATCCTCGTGTGTCTTGCCTTGCCGATGCCGCGCCATACCGGCGACGTGACCGCCGCGGTGCACGTCGGGCGCACGGTGGGCGGCTACGCCAACGTGAGCGTGCAACTGACGCCGGCCAACGCCGCCGCGCACGCCCGCTTCTTCCAGGCGGGTTCGTGGCAGGGCGGTGGGCTCGTGCTCGCCGACATGAAGCCGTCCGGGGCGCCGGGCCACTACGTGAGCACCGACCGCGTGCCGGTGTACGGCAAGTGGAAGGCGCTGTTGCGGCTCCACACGGGCAACAAGATGATGGCGGTGCCGCTCTACTTGCCGGGCGACGCCGAGATTCACAAGCCCGAGATCCCCTTCGTCGATCGCACGATGAAGTTTCAGCCCGAACCGAAGTACCTGCTGCGCGAGACCCACGGCGGAGGCAACGCGCTGAAGGACGGCGTGTTCACGCTCCTCACCGGAGTGGCCATCCTGTGGATCGCGGCGTTCTGCGTCGCCATCGCCAAGATCGCGCCCCGCGAGCAGCGCGTGCCGCCCACGAGCCCGGGCAAGCTGCGCGCCAACCCCGTCACCGCGTAAGCCCGCACGACCCACTTCTGTGAAGGCTTTTCCGCCCATAGGGCGGAAAAGCCTTCACAGAAGTGGTTAGGCCGGCGTCTTGGCGGCGGCGACGTCGTCGACCAGGGCGCTGAGTTCGTCCCAGGTGAGGTCGTCGGCGTTCCACAAGGTTTCGAACGCGGCGTCGGCGACGTCGTTGAAGCCGTGACGGTTGCGGAAGTGGTACAGCCGCCGCGCCTTCGACACGTCTATGCCGGCGCGCGACGCGCGGCCCACGGCGTAGACGTCCCACGCCACCGCATGGGGCAGCGGCACTTCCCCTTCGGCGGGCGCGTTGGCGAAGCGCCCCGAGCGGCGGTCGGACACCTTGAACAGCAGACGTGACAGCACGTCGCGCACGCTGCGGTCGCTCAGCTGCCGCGGCGCCTTGGCGTTTTCGAACGCGCCACCTTCGACTTCGATCACGATCGGGTCGAGCGAGGTGACGACGGCACGCCCGAGCGGCGTCGACTCGTCGATCTTGATCTCGATCGTGGCGTCGGCCAGCCCGACCAGGTCGGCGACCTCGCCCACCAGGCGCGTGATCTCGGCGGCGTCGAAGTTGACGTAGTGGAACTCGGTGGGTTCGACGGAAACCTTCGCCATCGGCGCTACGACGCCGCCCGGCGGGCCGCGATCTCGTCGGCGGCTTCCTTGGCCAGCCCGGCGATCTCGTCGACCTCTTCCTCGGTGAAGCCAGCCAGCTCACGGAAGCGGCGAGCGAGGCGGATCGGGCTGTCGTCGTTCTCACCGCGGGCGCCGCCGAGGGAAAAGATCTTGTCGACGACGCGCTGGAACTCGAGGGCACGCTCACGGCGCTCAGGGTCCGACGCCGTGAGCTTGCGCAGCCAGTCCGAGCCCATCTTCACGTGGGTGACTTCGTCGGCGAGCATCCAGTCCTCGCAGAACTCCAGGACCGGGTCGCCCGCCTTGCGGCCGAACTCGCGCATGGTGTTGAACACGTCGATCGCCAGGCCTTCGAGCGCCCGGTTGACGCCGGTGAGACGCAACGCGGCGTCGGGGTTGCAGGCGGCTTCGAACAGGAAGGTCGACTCGGAGAACTCGCCGATCTCGGTGCCCATCCACTCCGACAGCTTGATGCTGATCTCACAGTGCCGGCTCTCGTCCCAGCATTGGCGCGCCATGTCGAGCTTTAATTCGAACGGCACGTTGTCCGCGCCGGCACCGACCTCGAAGTCGAAGCAGGTACGGCCCGCGCCTTCGAGGGCCTGGATCTCGCCCACGAAGATGCCGTGCATCAGCGAGCGCGCCTGGTCGGCGGCGCCCGGCAGGTCGGGCGACAGGCGCATCTGGCCACCGCCGCCGTACGAACCACCGCCGCCGCTACCGCCGACGCGGTCGTCGCCGCGCTTGGCGACGCGCTTGTCGCCGAACCGGTCGACCATGTTCACGCGGGCGAAGCGCGCGTCACGGGCGAGTTCGTCAGGAGCAATGAACTTCTTCATCGACCTTCTCCAATGTCATACGGATCACCGATGGAACCCGGCCCGGTGATACCCCCAGCCTTCATGATCAGTGTTTCGAGTTTTTGTTGGTGTGCGGCGGCACGGGCGACGTCGTCCTCGTCGCGCAGCAGCGACTGGATCATCATCTCGCCGTCGCGCCAGTCCTCGATCTCGTCGTTGAGCGCGAACTTGAGCGACCGGATCGTCGGTGCGTCGGTGATCGTCGACGTGTTGTTGAGGTGGTACGTGTAGGCCGCGATCTTGTGCGGGATGAGCACGCGATAGACGCCGACGAGTTTCTCGATCGTCTGGTCGGGATCGCCGGGTTCGGTGACGGCGTCCATGAAGGTGACGAACTCGTCGTTGGCCGGCAGCGTCAGGCGGTCCTGGTTCATCTCCCGCAGCTCGGGCAACCGCTTGTGCCACAGCTCGGCGTGCCACGCGTGGTGATAGCAGTGCGTCCCCAACCGCAGCTTCACGTCGAGTTCGGGGACCGTCGCCACCCACCCACCGAGCGCTTCGAACAGCCGCATCTCGGTCCACTTGTAGTTGCCGACGCGGCGAGCGGTCTCTTCGACGTCGAAGCTGCCCGGCAGCTCACGCCGGTCCCACGGCGCAAACGGTGCACGCGGCGTGCGCGAATCCCCCACTGGTCAACACTCCTTGTCCGAAACTGGCCAGACCATAGTCCGCACGCGAAAAAGCCCGCCGCCGGCCAAGCGACCGGGCGACGGGCAGTTTCGCAATCCGTTGAGCTACCGCTTGGGGGCGGCGGCCTTCTTGGCCGGAGCCTTCTTCGCCGGCTTGGCGAGGACGGCGTCCTTGAAGCCCTTGAGAATGGTGATCTTGGCGACGGTCTTGGCCGGGATCTTGATCTCCGCGCCGGTCGCCGGGTTGCGGCCGATGCGGGCGGCGCGCTGCACCTTGGCAAACTTCGCAAAGCCGCTGATCACGACGGGGTCGCCCTTCTGGACGGTTTCGGTGATGACGTCGACCGTGGTCTTGAGCATGGCGTCGACAGTCTTCTTGTCCTCGCCGGAAGCCTCAGCAATAGCGGCGACGAGTTCGCGACGGTTCACGTGGTTCCTCCCTGTATGGGGTCGTTGGATGGCCATTCTGCCTTGTATTCATTGAGTTTTCGCGCATCCCCGACTTCGGCGACTGTGACACCGACGAGAATCAGCACCGCGCCCAGGACGCCGTGGGCTCCGATGCGCTCCCCAACCGCGTAGCCGATGAACGCCGCGCTGACCGGTTCGAGCATCAGCAAGAGCGCGGTGCGCGTCGGCGGCAGCACCGCTTGGCCCCACGCCTGGAGCGTGAGCGCCACGGCCGACGCGCCGATGCCGGTGTAGAACGCGCCCCACCAGGCATGCCATCCGAAGCCGTAGCCGCCCTGCACGAGTCCGGGCACAAAGCAGCCGAGACTCACGACGCCGAGCTGGATGCCCATGAACCACAGCACGTCGACGCGCGCCGTCCAGCGTTCGATGAGGAGGATGTGCAACGCGTACGCCGCCGCGCAGCCGAGGGTGAGCAACTCGCCCTTACCGATGGCGTCGACGCCTCCGGTCAACAACCACAACCCGCACGTCGTGACGCCGACGGCGATCACCACGATGAACGGCGGCATCTCGCGGTGTTGGATCGCGGCGAACACCGGCACGAGCACCACGAGCAAGTACGTGATGAACGCGGAAGTCGACGTCTTCGTGTACTGCAAACCGACCGTCTGCAACACGTAGCCGGTCAACAACGCGCTGGCCGTGATGACGGACGGGACCAGCGTGCCCTTCGGCATCGGCCCGCGCCGGCGCGCCAGCAACAACAACGCGATCGCGCCGATGCCGAAGCGCGCACACAAGAACGCGGTGGGGGCAGCAGCCTTCACCGAGTCGCGCATGACGACGAAGGTCGAGCCGAACAGCAGCGCCGCGCCGACGACGCCGAACTGCGCGCGTCGTTCGCTCACCCCGAGAAGCGGTTGGTGATCGGCACGCGCCGATCGCGGCCGAACGCCTTGCCGGTGATGCGCGGGCCGAGCGGTGTCTGACGCCGCTTGTATTCCGAGCGATCCACCAAGCCGACGATGCGGCGCACCACGGCTTCGTCGAACCCATCGCCCACGATCGAGGCGAGCGACGCGTCGTGCTCGACGTAACGCTCGAGGATCGGGTCGAGAATTTCGTACGGCGGCAGGCTCTGGTCGTCGCGCTGCCCCGGCCGGAGTTCGGCCGACGGCGGCTTCGCCAGCACGTTCGCCGGGATGACGTCGAAGCCGGCGCGTTCGTTGCGGCGCTGCGCCAGCTGGTACACGAGCAGCTTGAGGCAGTCCTTGATGACGGCGAAGCCGCCGGCGGTGTCGCCGTACAGCGTCGAGTAGCCGACGGCCGACTCGCTCTTGTTGCCGCACGTGAGCACCGTCCAGCCGAGCTTGTTCGACAGCGCCATGACGAGCACGCCGCGGATGCGGCTCTGCAGGTTCTCCTCGGTGAGGTCGGGCGCGCGGTCGCCGAAGGTCGGCGCCAGCATTTCCATGAAGGTGGCGTGGGCCGGTTCGATCGGAATCGTCAGGAAGTCGATACCGAAGTTGCGCGCCAGCTTCTCGGCGTCACCTTCGGAGTCGGGTGACGAGTAGCGCGAAGGCATGGCCACGACGTGCACGCGTTCGGGTCCGAGCGCGTCCGCCGCGATCGCCGAGACCAGCGACGAGTCGATGCCGCCGGAAAGCGTCAGCACCACGTCACCGAAGCCGTTCTTGTCGATGTAGTCGCGGGTGGCGAGGACCAGCGCGTCGTAGACCTCGTCGAGCTCGTTCAATCGCTCGGCGACCGATCCGTGCAGGACCCCGTCGTCGTCGAAGGTCACGGTCAGGGTGTGCTCGACGAGTTGGGGAGCCATCGCTGCGATCGCGCCGTCGGCGTTGAGCGCGAACGACCCGCCGTCGAAGATCAACTCGTCTTGGCCACCGACCTGGTTGACGTACACGACGGGCCGCCCGCACTCGGCGACGCGGGTCCGCAGGATCTCCAGCCGCTCGTCGATGCGACCGCGGGCGTACGGCGAACCGTTCACCACGACGATCAGGTCGGCGCCGTCGTTGGCGGCGCCGGGCATGGGCCCGCCTTCGACCCACACGTCCTCGCACACCACCGCCGCGACGCGTACGCCGTCGACCTCGACGATCGGCACGGGCTCTTCGCCTTCGTCGAACCATCGGTGCTCGTCGAACACCGCGTAGTTCGGCAGGTGGCGCTTGTGGTGCTGCGCGACGACTTCGCCGTCACGGCACAGCGCGGCGGTGTTGTACAGGCGCTCACCCCGCCGCTCCACCGCGCCGACGATCAGCAGCACGCCCGGCGCGTCGGCGGTGACTGCAGCGACGCGCCGCAGGCCCGCCTCGACGGCGTCGACGAACGCGTCCTTCAGCAGCAGATCCTCCGGCGGGTACCCGCAGATGCCGAGTTCGCCGAAGGCAACCACGTGGGCCCCGTCGGCCACCGCGGCCTTGAACGCCCCGATGATGGCGTCGCAGTTGGCGTCGATCGCCCCCACCGTGGGGTTGAGCTGGCAGGCAGCTATCTGCATCGTCGTTCAGCCTACGAGCGCGCTGACAAGCGCGACGAAGGGCGGCCGGGAGGCCGCCCTTCGCTCGGAGTTCGGTTGCTGCTTAGGCGAGGGCAGAGCAGCAGGTGTTGACGATGAGACGGGTCACGACGTACGGATCGCAGTTGGCGTTGGGCCGGCGGTCCTCGATGTAGCCCTTCTTCTCGATGGCGACCTGCCACGGGATGCGCACCGACGCGCCGCGGTTGGACACGCCGTAGGAGAACTGGTCGTACGGGGCGGTTTCGTGCGCACCGGTCAGACGGTTCTCGATGCCGAAGCCGTAGTTGGCCACGTGCTCGTCGGCGTTCTTCCCGAGCGCTTCGCACGCCGCGATGATCGCGTCGTAGTCCTCGCGCATCTTGCCCGTGGAGAAGTTGGTGTGGGCACCCGCACCGTTCCAGTCACCGCGCGCCGGCTTGGGGTCGAGGGTGACCGAGATGTCGTGCTCCTCACCGATGCGGTGCAGCAGCCAGCGGCCGAGCCACAGGTGGTCCGAGACCGTCAGCGGGTCGCCGGCGCCGATCTGGAACTCCCACTGGCCGGGCATGACCTCGGCGTTGATGCCCGAGATCAGCAGACCGGCCTCGAGGCACGCCGTCATGTGCTCTTCGACCAGCGGGCGGCCGTAGATGTCGTCCTGGCCGACGCCGCAGTAGTACGGACCCTGCGGGCCCGGGTAACCACCGTGCTCGGGGAAGCCGAGCGGGCGGGCGCCCTTGAACAGCGTGTACTCCTGCTCGATGCCGAACCACGGATCCTGGTCCTTGTACTTGTCGTAGACCTCGCGCAGCTTGGCGCGGGTGTTCGACGGGTGCGGCGTCATGTCCGTGTTGAGGACTTCGCACAGCACCAGCTTGTTGTCGCCCTTGCGGATGGGATCCGGCACGACACACACAGGCTGCAGCACGCAGTCCGAAGAGTGACCCTCGGCCTGGTTGGTCGACGAACCGTCGAAGCCCCAAATGTCCGGCTCCTTGCCGTCGGCAAGGATCTTCGTCTTGGAGCGCAGCAGGGCCGTGGGCTCGGTGCCGTCGATCCAGATGTATTCAGCCTGATAGCTCATGAACGAAAAGTTACCGGGAGAAGAGTCTCGGGACCTTCTCAGGAGTGTGAACGCTTTGTGAACTACGTCGCTCGGCTGGACGAGCCTGCGGAGCGGCACGCGACACTGGTGCATGGAGCGCCAGCAGGATTACGTCCTCCGAACGGTCGAAGAACGCGGAATCCGGTTCATCCAACTGTGGTTCACCGACGTGCTCGGCACGGCCAAGTCGTTCAACATCACGCCCGCCGAGCTCGAGAACGCCCTGGAAGAGGGCATGACGTTCGACGGCTCCGCCATCGACGGCTTCTCCCGGGTGCAGGAGTCCGACGTGCTGGCTGTGCCCGACCCGCGCACGTTCCAGATCCTGCCGCTGCGACGCGACCCGGCCGTCGCCCGCATGTTCTGCGACATCCAGAACCTCGACGGAACGCCCTTCGAGGGTGATCCGCGCCAAGTGCTGCGCCGCACGCTCGACCGGGCGCGCAACGCCGGCTTCACCTTCTTCGCCGCCCCCGAACTCGAGTGGTTCTACTTCGAGAACAGCGACCCGCTGGCGCCCGGCGGGCCGCGCCCGCTCGACAGCGGCAGCTACTTCGAGCTGACCGTCGCCGACAAGGCGAGCGAGCTGCGCCAGCACACGGTGCTCACGCTCGAGGAGATGGGCATCCCCGTCGAGTACAGCCAGCACGAAGACTCGAGCAGCCAGCACGAGATCGACCTGCGCCACACCGATGCGCTGTCGATGGCCGACGCGGTGATGACCACGCGTCTCATCGTGAAGGAAATTGCGTCGCTTTCCGGGGTGCACGCCACGTTCATGCCCAAGCCGATCGCGGGCGTGCAGGGGTCGGGCATGCACACGCACTTCTCGCTCTTCAACGAGGACACCAACGCCTTCTACGACGCCGACGACCCGGTGCACCTGTCGGAGGTCGGCAAGGGGTTCATCGCCGGCCTGCTGACGCACGCGCGCGAGATCACCGCGATCACGAACCAGTGGGTCAACAGCTACAAGCGCCTGGTCGTCGGTTACGAGGCACCCGTCTACGTCAGTTGGGCGCGCAACAACCGCTCGGCGTTGATCCGCGTGCCCCACGCCAAGGAAGGCCGTCCGGATCCGACGCGCATCGAATACCGCTCGCCCGATCCGGCGTGCAACCCGTACCTGATGTTCGCCGTCGTGCTCGCCGCGGGCCTGCGGGGCATCGAGAAGGGCTACGAGTTGACGCCCGAGGCCGAGACGAATCTGTTCGCCATGACCGACACGCAGCGCACCGAAGCCGGCATCGACGCCCTGCCCGGTTCGCTGTCCGAAGCCCTCGACGTGATGGAAGGTTCGTCGCTCGTCGCCGAGACGCTGGGCGATCACGTCTTCGAATGGTTCCTGCGCAACAAGCGCGCCGAGTGGGCCGACTACAAGACGCAGGTGACGCCGTTCGAACTCGAGCGCTACTTCTCGGGGCTGTAAGTGGAACCCCTCCTCGTCTACCCCGATCCGGCACCGCCCGAATTGGTGCAGGCGCTCGACCTTGCCGGTTATCCGTGGAAAGCGATCTCGTCGCCCGAAGCCGCGGTCATCGACGAACCCGACGACGGATGGGCAGGCGCGGTCATCGTCGCGGCGGCCGACGCCGAGAGCGCGTTCGCGTTGTGCCGCGCGCTGCGCAAGCGCGACCAACCGCTCGAGCCGCTGCTGGTGCTCGTCGGCGGGCAGTATCTCGACCGCCTCGAATTGCGCGAGGACCTCTTCGACGACTTCTGCCTGTGGCCGTTCCAGCCCCGCGAACTCGAAGCGCGGCTGAAGCACCTGTTCTGGCGGACGGGTCGCGGCACGCGTCCCGAACTCGTGGAGTACGGCTCGCTGGTGCTGAACACCGAGACGTACCAGGCGGCACTGAACGGCCGGCCGCTCGACCTCACGTTCCTCGAATACGAACTGCTGAAGTTCCTGGCCACGCACCCCGGCAAGGTCTTCACCCGCCAGACGCTGCTGTCGCGGGTGTGGGGCTACGAGTACTACGGCGGCGCCCGCACCGTCGACGTCCACATCCGCCGCCTCCGCGCCAAGCTCGACGACGAAGCCAACCTGATCCAGACCGTCAGGTCCGTCGGCTACCGCTTCGGGCAATCCCGCTGGGGTTAACGCCCCTACGGCGTGAGGTAGTCCTTCGCCCACTCTGGTTGCCGCGAGGAGGGCAGCAGCTGCCGAAGGGACCGACTTGTTCGGCCGGTAGGCGAAAACAGGCCGCCGCCGCAGGCGGCGTCGATCAAGCTCGGTGCCGAACCTTTGGTTCGGCACCGATGGCTAGTAGTTGGTGTCGATCAGTTCGCTGCCGGGGTGGTCGGCTTCGGCGGTGTCGCCGAGGGTCCAGCCGAAGAGCAACGACACGAGCATGCCCATCACCATGAAGGCGACGGGGATGCCGATCGTGATCAGCAGGGCGATGATGAGCGCACCGATCATTGGAAGATTCTTACCCCTTCCGCGCCCAGGCTTCGATTTCGACGGCGGCTCCTGCGACGGGTAGCGCGGCAACGCCGATGGTCGAACGCGCCGGGCGGTGGTCGCCGAAGGCGGCGACGTAGGCCTCGTTCATGGTGGCGAACTCGGCCATGTCGGTGAGGAACACGGTGGTCTTGACGATGTCGGTGAGCGCGGCGCCTTCAGAGGCGAGCAGCGCGGTGAGGTTGTCGATCGCCTGGGTCGTCTCGTCGGCGACGCCGCCGCCGGCGAGCACGCCGTCGCGCAGGCCGAGCTGACCCGAACAGACAATCCACTCCCCCGAACGGACAACCGGTGTGTACGGACCCAGCGGCTTGGCGGTCATGCCTGCACCCTACGTTGTGTCGGCCAGTCGGTCGGCCGGCGCTCGGCCATCCACGCCGCAGTGGCGACGGCGGCGAACACGTCGTCCGACGCGTTCACCGGCGGTCCGTCACTCGGCGTGACCGTCACCTCGATGCGTGGCGTGTCGACGGCGCGCAGAATGCCGAAGCTGCGGATGGTGAGGTCGTGCACGACGCCGGCTTCGTCGACGGCGACGCCTTCGCTGCGCACCCACCCCAGCGCCATGTGCGCCGCGCCGATGCAGTAGGAGCGCAGCACGATCCCGTCGAGCGGGTCGCCGGCGTCGACGGTGACGTAGACCGTGCCGTCGTCGCCGATGCGCGCCGCAGCAACGCCAACACGGGCGTCGCCGGTCAGCGCCGCCTTGAGCACCGACGCCTCGGCGTATCCGGCGGCGCGCACGTCGAGCGACGTCGGCGGTCCGGCCACGTCGACTTCCTCGACGGTGACGTCGGGTAGCACCGCCCGCATCGCCTCGGTGATACCGGGTGTGCGCACGACACGGATGACGCCTGTGCCGTCGGCGCGCAGGCCGGCGGCGATCGGCGGACGCTTCGGACCGAGGCGGACGACGTCCTCGCGCGCCAGCACCACGCGCACGGCGCGCCCGTGTTCGTTCGCCAGTCGCTGAGCTACGGCCGGTGCGATCGACGTCGCCTTGCCCCCAAACGCGCCGCCGTTGGCGAGCGGCGTCGCCGGCTCGCCGCCCGGCGCGCACCACGACGCGTCCGGTTCGAGGTAGCCCGGTTCGACCCAGGTCGTGCGCAGAGTGAGGTCCCAGTCGCCCGGAGGGAGTTCGAGCGGGTGCCGCAGCGGGATGGTCGTGCGCCGGCCCTGCACCTTCCCTGCGGCGGCGCGCGCCTCGCTCAGCGTCTCGGCCACGACCCACTGCCCGTCGAGTGTGGGCACGGCAACGAGGGCGTCGGGCGGCGCGGTGTCGTCGGCGAAGCCGCCGTGGCCGAGCACGACCTCGGGGCCGACGTGCTGGGGCGAGCGGCCTTCGATCGTCGCCCGCCGGGCCGCGGCGTCGAGGTCGCGGGTTGCCGGCGCGGCATTCCCGCCGGCGAAGGCTTCCTCGATCGTCTGCCAGCCCGTGCAGCGGCACAGGTGGGCGAGCAGGGCGCGCTCGGGATCGTCGCCCGCGCCGAGGGCGGCGAGTCGCATCACGATGCCGGGAGTGCAGAACCCGCACTGGCTGGCACCGGTGGCGACGAAGGTGTCGGTAAAACGCTGGCGGACCGCCGCGTCGAGGCCGTCGACGGTGGTGACGTCGCGGCCGGCGACGCGGCGCACCGGCGTCACACAGGCCACCCGCGGCGAGCCGTCGACCCACACCGTGCAGCACCCGCACTGGCCCTGCGGCGCGCAGCCGTCCTTCACGGTGTGCACCCGGAGTTCGTCGCGCAACGCGTCGAGCAGGCTCACCCCGTCGCGCTCGACGGTGACCTCTTGCCCGTCGAGGCGGAACAAAACCGGCACCTTCTCAAACTACGTTGGGTGCGATGTCTGAACTGCTGTCGCGCCGCGCCGTGCTTCTCGGCGGATCCGCCCTCGCATTCATGGCCGCGTGCGGCAAGAAGAGCGACAAGACGATCAAGGTCGGGCACACGTCGACCACGCAGGGGCAGAAAAACGAACTGTCGACCGTGCTCGCCGGCTCGATGTTGCTCGCCGGCATCCAGGAGCGGGTGACGTTCGCCCTGTTCCAGGGCGTCCCGGCCACGCTGGTTGGTGCCGACAGCGCCGTCCACGTGGCGTTCCAGAAGCCCGGCACCAACGAGTTCAGCGAGCCGATCGAGGCCGAGCGTAAGTCGGCCGGGATCGAGGATCGGCCCTACTACATGGTCCACTACACCTTCGACGAGCCAGGCAACTGGGGCCTGCGGGCGACGGTCGACGGCAAGACGCCAGGAGACGCTGCGCTCACGATCAACGACCCGGCCAAGGTCGAGTGGCCGGTGCCCGGAAAGCCGCTCTTCGCCGTACAGACGCCGACCGTTGACAACACCATGGACGTCAACCCGATCTGCACCCGGGCCGACGGCACCTGCCCGTTCCACACGACGAGCCTCGACGCCGTGCTCGGCAAGAACGGCAAGCCGACCGTCGCGCTGCTGGCGACGCCCGCGCTGTGCCAGTCAGCCACCTGCGGCCCGGTGCTCGAAATCCTGATGGCCGACTCCGAGGCCGTGCGCGACAAGCTCAACATCGTCCACGTCGAGGTCTACAGCGACATGACGGGCAAGACGCTGAGCCCGGCCTTCGCCGCTTTCCACACCGACTCCGAACCGGTGATGTACCTCGCCGACAAGCACGGCGTCGTCACCGAACGCTTCAACGGCCCCTTCGACAAGACCGAAGCCGCCGACGCCCTCCAGCGCCTCCTCGCCTAGCTCCCGCCCTCACCCTCTGAGGGCGGTGAGGATTTCGTCGACGGAGTCGGCGATGGTTGGCTGCGCGGCGCGCAGCGCGGCGGCGACAGCGGGCGCGTGGGCCGCGTCGAAGGCCAGGAGACGGCGCCGGCTGAGCACGCGCCGCAGCAGTTCGGTCACGGCGTCGGGGTCGGCGTAGAACCACGGCGAACCGCGCGCGACCCGCCGGCGCAGGGCCGCCGCCCAGGCGTCGTCGGCGACGGGATGGCGCATCGCGGCCAGGTAGGCGTCGACCAGCGCGTCGTCACGGGTCAGCAACGCGCCGTCGAAGAGCAGCTCCCAACCGGCGTGGCCGACGGCGCGCGCCGCGCCCCGGGGCACGCCGGCGTCGAGCAACGCACGGGTGAGCGCGACGGACTGCGTGCGGAAGGCCGCGAGATCGTGGAATTTCGCGTCGGCGCGGTGGTGGCAGGCGATGCCGGCCCGGACCTCGGCGGGCCAGACCGACACGTCGCCGAGCGCGACACCGGCCTCCCGCTCCAGATCGGGCAGCGCCGATCCGAGCCAGAACGCCGGCTGGTCAGATTGGGTCCGGGCGACCTGGATGTGGCCGAGCAGGTTCACCTGCGGCCGCGGCTACAGCCCGATGCGGGAGGCGGCGTTGACGGCGGCGGCGACGCCAGGGTGTTCGGTGCCGAAGCGCGCCTCGAGGAGCTTGAAGACGGCGAAGAAGTCCTTCACTTCCGACCACCGCGACTCGTGGGGCCGGAACACTTCTTTCAACTGGTCGACGGTGGCGTGCGCGTAGTCGCCCACCGACATCGCATTCGTCATGCCGTCGAGTTCGCTGACGATCTTGTCGAACTCACCCTTGTCGAGCCACACACCGTGGTCCGCCACACATGCTTCGACGCGCACATCGGAGTGCGGATAGACAAACGTCCGCATCGGCTCGCCGCACTGCGCGCACGCCTTGGTCGTCTCGTCGTCGGACGCTTCAGCCGCCGCGAACACGTCGCTGTCGATCCAGCGGACGAAGTCGTCGGCGTTGTCCTTGGCGCGGGTCAGCGCGTCGCGCTCGAACCAGATGCCGCCGCACTTGGGGCAGTCGTTGACCTCGACGCGGTCAAGCGTCGCCGCGACGAGGGTCTCGCCGTCGTTCGGGCAGCGCAACGGCGCTTAGCTGAACGAGGACCCGCAGCCGCAGGTCTTGGTGGCGTTGGGGTTGTTGATCGAGAAGCCGGCGCCCTGGAGGCCGTCCTTGTAGTCGAGCGTGGCGCCCACCAGCAGTTGCTTGGACGTGCTGTCGACGACGACCTTGACGGCACCGAACGTGGTGAGCTCGTCGTTCTCGTCGGTCTCGGCGTCGAAGAACATCTCGTAGGAGAAGCCGGAGCAACCGCCCGGTCGCACGGCAACGCGCAGCGCGAGGCGCTCGTCGCCCTCCTGGGCGAGCAGCTCGGCCACCTTGGCCGCGGCGGCGTCGGTGAGGGTGATGCCAGCGCCTTGCGTGGTCTCGGTGATGCTCATTGTCGAAACTCCTTCGAATTCGGTGTTTACAGGTTACCGCAGGGCCAGGTCGACCCGGCACGGATCCCGGTCGGCCAGGGTGTGAAACGCAGCCACGCGCACAGCTAGGGGAACGTCGACGAACCCCTCGATCATTCCTCGGTGGAGGTGGCACACCAGGTCGGGAAAGGCTTGCGCCAGCTCCTGGAACGGGCAGCGCGTGAAGGCGATCGTGGCGGTGGCACCGTCGTCGACGGTTGCCGGGTCGAAGCCAAGCGACGTCAGCTCGTCGACCAGGGCGGCCACGCAGTGGCCGGGTTCGGTGCGTCGCTGCATCTCGGCCTGCGCCGCGCTCGCTTCGCCCTGGAGCCGGCCGGCCTCGGCCGCCGCCTCGGGATCGACCCCGCCGATGATGGCGGCCGCCGCCAGCATGTTGGCCAATAAGCGCATCGAGGACGACTCAAGGCCGAGCGACGGAGCGTCGGCGGCGAGCCGGTAGCGGTTCTGCGGCCGGCCAACCGTGCCCCGATTGTCGGCGTCGACGTCCAGCAGTCCCACCTCGCGCATGCGCTCGAGGTGTGGGCGGACGGTATTGGGGTGCAGATCGAGCAACTCGGCGATCTCGGCGGTGGCGAGCGGCGTCTCGCTGCGCGCCAACTCGAGATAGATGGCGTAGCGCGTGTTGTCGCCGAGCGCCTTGAAGACGCCGAGTCGGTCCACGCCAGGAATATTACTGCTTGAAACCGGTAGAATTACATCGTGACGGTCACCGACGAACAGGTTCGAGGGGCGCTGGCCGGCGTCATCGACCCAGAACTCGGCGACTCCGTCCTCGATCTCGGCATGGTGAAAGACATCGCCATCGACGGCGAGCACGTCACCGTGACCGTCGCGCTCACTACGGCAGGGTGCCCGCTGCGCGCCCAGTTCATGAAGGACGTGCGCGCCCGCGTGGGCGGGTTGGTCGGCGTGTCCAAGGTCGACGTGAAGTTCGGCGAGATGACGGCCGAGCAGAAGCGCTCGCTCATGGACCGCGCCCGCTGGAAGGCGCAGGAGCGCTCGACGGTCACCATGGACCTGTCGCCCGCCGCGCGCGTCGCGGCGATCGCGTCGGGCAAGGGCGGCGTGGGCAAGAGCACGGTGACGGCCAACCTCGCCGTCGGTCTCGCGGCCCGGGGGTTCAAGGTCGGCGTGCTCGACGCCGACATCGGAGGCTTTTCCATGCCGCGCCTGCTCGGCGTCGACGCCAAGGTCGAAGCCGAGAAGGTCGAGGGCGACCGCGTGCGCATCAACCCGATCGAGAAGCAGATTGGCGACGGGCTGCTGCGGGTGGTGTCGATGGGCGCCATCGAAGGCGCGGCCGAAGACGAAGCCGTCATGCTGCGCGGCCTGATGCTCAACCGCGCGCTCCAGCACTTCCTCGAAGACGTGGCGTGGGGCGACGTCGACTACCTGCTGATCGACATGCCGCCCGGGACGAGCGATATCCAGATGGGCCTGGCGCGCATGCTGCCGCGCACGGAGGTCCTCATCGTCACGACACCGGCGATCGCGGCGCAGCAGGTCGCCGCCCGCGCAGCGGACATGGCGCGCAAGGGCTACCTGCGCGTGGTTGGCGTGGTCGAGAACATGAGCGCGTTCGTGGCGCCCGACGGCGAGTCGTACCCCTTGTTCGGCGAGGGCGGCGGCAAACGGTTGGCCGCCAAGCTCGGCGTGCCACTGCTCGGGCAGTTGCCCCTCGACGCTGCCGTGGCGGCCGCCGGTGATCAGGGAGAGCCGGCGGTGCTGGGTGACGGTCCGGCGGCGCTCGCCTACAAGGAACTGCTCGACGTCCTCGTCGACGACGCGCTGCCGCCCATCGACGCCGGTTGCAGCGCGGTTACGGCGCTGGAAGCTCTACTGCCCGCAGACTGATGGCCTGGGTCGGGCACCCGTTGGCCGCGTTCTGAATCTTCGAGGCGTCGTCGCCCTCGGGGTTGGTGACGATCGACAGGCCCTCGTCGTCGAGGTCGAAGGTGTTGGGCGCCCAGAAGCTGCAGTTGCCCGAACCCATGCAGCGCTCGCGGTCGACGGTGATCTCGAAGGCGGCCATCAACCGAACAGTATGGGCAGCGACGTCGGCGAGCGGAACCGCTCGCCGTGGATGTGCGGATCGTTGCCGGCCGGATCGAGCCGTAGGTTCGGCAGCCGGTCGATCAGGCGGTTGACCGCGACTTTAAGTTCGAGACGGGCCAGGTGCATCCCGAGGCACATGTGCGGACCGAGGCCGAACGCGATCTGCGGCTGGGGCTCGCGGGTGATGTCGAACTGCTCCGGGTTGTCCCACCGCGTCTCGTCGTGGTTGGCCGAGCCGACGTGGGGGATGACGTCCGCGCCTTCGGGGATCTCGACACCGTGCAACTCCGTGTCGCGCAGACAGCGGCGGTTGGTGATGAGCAGCGGCGTCTCCCACCGGATCGCCTCTTCGATCGCCTGGGGCATCAGCGAACGGTCGGCGCGCAACATCTCGAGCTGGTCGGTGTGCGTGAGCAGACCGAAGATGAAGTTGCCCGCGGCGCGATACGTCGTCTCGGCACCGGCCGGGAGCAGCAGGCGCAGGAACGAGTAGATCTCCTCGTCGTCGAGCCTCTCGCCGTCGATCTCGCTGGCCACGAGATCGCTGATGACATCGGAGCCCGGTTGCTTGCGCCGCGCTTCGACGTGATCGACGAGGTACTCGCGCATCGCCGCGCCCGCCTTGATGCCGTTCTCCGGGTCAGCGGCGACGTTGATGATCTGCACGGCGTACTCGTGGAACTGCGCGTGATCGGTGCGCGGGACGCCGAGCACTTCCGCGATCACTTGCACAGGAAAGCGAAACGTGAACTCGCGGACCAACTCGGCGGTGCCGCGCGCCGCGAAGTTGTCGATGAGCTCGTCGATGACGTCGCCCATCAAGTCTTCTTCCCAGTGCGCCAGCGTCTTGGCGCGGAAGGCCTGTGAGACAAGATGGCGGTGCCGCTTGTGCTCGGGCTCGTCCATGCCGACGAGGACATAGGGCCCCATCACGACGGCCATGAGGTCGCGGATGGCACCGGACGAGTAGGTCTCGTTGTCGCGCAACACGGTGGCGACGTCGTCGTACTGGTACACGGTCGCCGTCAGCCGCTCCGACAGGTCGTAGCCCAGCTGGACCTTCAGCTCGACGGGCGTCTCGCGCCGCTTCACCGCCAACTCCGGATACGGATCGCGATTATCACCGGCCACGGTGTCGGTGAACTGCGCCATCGAGTCGAAGTCGATCGTCACGCGGAACCTCCTATGCGGTCGCGGATGCGGTAGAAGCCGAGCGGCGTCGACCAGAGCACGGCGTCGATCTGCTCGTCGGTCGCGCCGTGCACGGACAGGTTGCCGGCGAACGCGCGCGCCGAGTCGGGGAACACCGCGTCGGGATGCGGGAAGTCCGACGCCCACATGACGCGGGCGTCGCCGACCGCCGCGATGGCGGAAGCCGCGAGGGCGTCCTCGGCTTCGCTGCTAATGGCGCACTGGCGCGCGAAGTACTCGCTCGGCATGAGTTCGAGCCAGTCGAGTTCGGTCTCGGCCATCCACTCCGCGTGCTCGTCGAGCCGGTGCAGCCAGTAGGGCAGCCACCCGGCGCCCGACTCGAGGAAGGCCACGCGCAGGTTCGGGTGACGGTCCAGCGCTCCGTCGAACATCAGGCTCGTCATCGCCGCCATCTGCTCCATCGGGTGGCTCAACGCGTGCCGCGCCGCAAACCCCGAGAAGCGGTCGCCGCCGATCGTCGGTTGGCCGCGCAGCCCGAGCCCTTCGTGCACCGCGAGCACGAGGTCGAGTTCTTCGATCGCCGCATGCATCGGGTCGTACGTCGGATCGCCGAGGTTGCGGCCGTAGAGAAAGTTGGGGCGCGCCATCATCGCCACGAGCCCGTCGCCGGCGCAGCGCGCCACCTCTTTGGTGGCTGCTCCGACGTCGGCCAGGGGGAGGATGCCCGCACCGAAGATGCGGCCGCCGCTGGCGTCGCAGTAGCCGGCGATCCAGTCGTTGTACGTCCGGCAGGCAGCGGCCGATTCGGCGGCGCTCAGTTCGGGGAGGAACGGCGCGAACAACCCGACCGACGGATACACGACAGCGACGTCGATGCCCTGCGCGTCCATCGCCCGCAGGTACGACGCCGTATCGAAGCCGTGGTCGAACTGGTCCTGCAAGAGCTCGAAGCTGCCGCAGGGTGTCATCGGCGTCGTGGGCGGCAAGTCGAGTGGTAACCGCTCACCGGTCCACTGCGAGAACAAGCCACCGGGCTCGATTACGTGACCGTCGGCGTCGGCGACCTTGCGCCCGCCGCCGATCACATGCGCCTCGCCGCGAGGCCCCCGTCGAGGGGCAGCACGGTGCCCGACGTGTACGACGACGCATCGGACGCGAAGAACGCCACCGCGTCGCACACCTCGCGCGCCGTGCCAAGGCGACCCATCGGCACGTTGGAGGTCACCATGCGCTCGATGCCAGCGCGGTCGCCAGTCGATTCCGCCATGCGGAGAAACAGGCCGGTGTCGCACGCGCTCGGCGCGATCACGTTGACGCGCACACCGGCGGCCGCCTGTTCGATCGCCACCTGCTTGCACAGATTCGTGAGTGCGAACTTGCTGGCGCAATATGCCGGGTAGCCCGGCGCCACGATCTGGCCCAGCGTCGAGCCGAGGGCGATGATCGAGCCGCCGCCGGCGCCGATCATGCGGGGTACCACCTCG
The DNA here is from genome assembly GCA_035546775.1 of Acidimicrobiales bacterium. NCBI lineage: Bacteria > Bacillati > Actinomycetota > Acidimicrobiia > Acidimicrobiales > Acidimicrobiales bacterium. Next base: position 85,861 of record DASZWD010000014.1, on the reverse strand, counting down.
CGCATGCACAGGAACGGCCCCTTGAGGTTGGTGTCGAGGACGTCACGCCACATCTCGTCGGTGGTGTCGACGATGCTCGTGCGCGTCTCGATCGCCGCGGACAACACGAGCACCTTGATGTCACCCAGCGCCGCGGCGGTGGCCGCCATCGACTCGACGTGGCGGCGATCACGCACGTCGACTTCGACGGCGGTGCCGCCGACGGCTTCGGCGACGTGCGACGCGCCGGCGCCGTCGCAGTCGGCGACCACGACGTGATAGCCGTCGGAGGCCAAGCGGCCACAGATCGCCGCACCAAGGCCCGAAGCCCCACCGGTGACGATGGCTACCGCCGTCATCGCAACGCCGCCAACCCACCGTCGGCGGGAATCACCGCGCCGGTGACGTACGCCGACTGATCCGACGCCAGGAACAACGCGATGCCGGCGACGTCGTCCGCGGTGCCGAGCCGGTGCAGCGGGATGTTGCGGTGCAGCATCTCGAGGAAGTCGTCGCGGGCGATGCCCATGTCGTCGGCGACGCGGCGGAACCGCGGCGTATCGATCGAACCCGGCGCGATGACGTTGGCCCGCACATGCGGTCCGTACTCGACCGCGATCTGGCGCGTGAGGGCGACGAGACCGGCCTTGGCCGCCCCGTAGGCGCAGTAGCCCGCGGAACCGATGAGGCCGAGCACCGACGCGGTGTTGATGATCGACCCGCCCCCTCCGTCGATCATGCGCGGGATGGCGGCGCGGCAGGCGAAGAACACGGCGTCGAGGTTGGTCGCCATCGTGACGTCCCAGTCTTCGTCGCGACACTCGAGCAAGTGACCCGACATCTGCACCGCGGCGTTGTTGTAGAGCACGTCGAGGCGACCGAAGCGCTCGACGGTCGCGTCGATCATCGACTCGTTGTCGGCGCGGCGCGCCACGTCGGCTTCGATGGCCAGCGCGGCACCGCCGCCGTCCTCGACGAGCTTCACCGTCTCGTTGGCGCCGACGGTGTTGATGTCGGCGACGGCCACCTCAGCCCCGGCGGCCGCGAACAGCAGCGCCGCGGCACGGCCTTGGCCCGACGCTCCCCCCGTGATCAGTGCGACCTTCCCCGCCAGGGTCGGCTGTGACATCACCGTTAGAAGCTACTGACTCCTAATCGGCGATGCGCAGGGCGACCGCCGGCCGGATCTTCGCCGCCTGGGTCGCCGGGAACGCGCTGGCCGCCAGCGACGCCACCAGGGCGATGGCCGAGACGACGATGATGTTGACGACCGGTATCTGGAAGCCGATGCCCTGGCCGCCGAAGGTGCTCGAGTGCGTGAGCAGGCTGTAGCTCGTGATCAGCGCCAGACCGGTGCCGAGCACGATGCCCTGCACCGCCAGGAACGACGCCTCGGTGAGGAACATCTGGCGCACCATGCGGCTCGGGAAGCCCATCGCCCGCAGCATGCCGATCTGGCGGCGGCGTTCGCGCACGGCGCGCACCATCACGACGCCGAGGCCGGCGACGCCGATGATGAGACCGAGGCCGAGGTAGCCCTGCATCAAGCTCAGGAACCCGTTCTGCTGGGACATTTGCTGCGCGATGTGATCGGGGAACGAATCGGCCTGCACGCCGTAGTCCAGCAGCCGACCTTCGAGGCGCGCCGCAAACGTGGTGGCGTCGACGTCGGGTGCTACCCCGACGTAGTAGCGGCTCGGCGTCGCATCGCTGGTGAACGAGTGCAGGAACGTCTTGCCGACGAACGGGCCGGCGAAGATGAAGTCACTGTCGATCTTGGCGGCGATCGTCAGTTGCGCCGTCTTGCCCGAAAGCGTGTCGTACGCCGTGATCTTCTCGCCCGGATCGAGTGCTCCCGAGGGCGGACCACCGCGCTCGAGGAAGATGTTCGGCAGGATCACGAGGCTCGGGTCGTGCTCGACGGCTTCCCACACCTCGCGGTCGCTGTGGAACTGCGGCAAGCGCTTGCCCAACGTCGGCACGCCCCGCGCCAGCAGGGAGTCGTCGTAGCCCGACAGCGTCCACCGCTCGCGGTCGTGGTGGATCGGCGTCGTCCACTCCGGTGCGGCGCGGTCGATCGCCGCGAGTCCGGTCACGCCGGACTGCGCCTTGAGCACCGATGCGGGCACGGGGTTCGAGTAGTTGGAGTCGACGAGCACCTGGTAGCCCGCGGCGTTCTCCCGGGCGAACTTCGGCACCTGGGCGCTGAACAAGTGGCTGAACACCGACAGGAACGTCAGGGTGAACACGACGATGGCGTACATGCCCAGCAGCATCGACGTGCGGAACACGCGGGCCAGCGGATACGCGAAGCCGAGGCGCGCCGCCAGCGTGCGCTTGGACACACCGAGCTTCGACACGGCCTTGATGGCGACGTCGTCGTTGGTGGCCACGATCGCCGTCGCGCTGCCGACGAGGATCACGCCCTGCATCACGAAGGCGAAGAACTCGGTGTTCGAGAACGCCTTCGAGAACAGCGAGAAGGCGGCGATGCCCCACACCAGCGACACGCCACAGCCAATAGCGACGGCGATGCGCCGCGGCACGAACCGACGCAACAGCGTGATGGACGACACCGAGGCCAGCGGGATGCCCACGAGCACCCCGAACCAACCCTGGTGCACGACGCCGACCTGGAACATGACGAGGCCGATCACGATGCCCAGCGCGGCGACGACGTAGGACCGCAGCCGGCGCGCCCGGTTGGCCGGCGCCTCAGCGATGTCGCGAATGGCACGGATCACGTTGAGGCGACCCAGCCGCGCGCTGGTACCCCACACCGTGACGAGCGAGATGAACGCGCCGATCATGAAGCCGAGCAGCAGGCTGGAGGGCCGCAGCGAGAACTGCAGCGCGATGCCGCGACCGCCGCCACGGTTGCGGTTGAACAGGCTGCCGGCGAGTACGGCGACGAGGCGGCCCACACCGATGCCGACTACGACGCCACAGGCGGCGGACACGATCGAATAGATGGCGCCCTCCATGCCGAAGGCGCGCACCAACTGATTGCGCTTGAGCCCGATCGCCCGCAACATGCCGAGCTCGCTCTTCCGCTCGTCGGCGAGCATCACGAAGATGTTGACCAGCAGCAGGATGCCGGCGATGACGCTGAAGGCACCGATACCGCTGAAGATCGTGCGGAACTGCTTCGACACCGAGTCAGCGGTGTCGAGCAGGTCTTGCTTGGACGTGAAGACCTCGACCGAACTCGTGCCCGCGAGGCGCTGCTTGAGTGCCGCGGTCACGGCGTCGGTGCGCTCCGCCCCGTCGAATACGCCGCCGGTGTTGGACACGAGCACGGTCGAGCTCGGCGGTTGGCCACTGACCGCGGCCGGCAGCAAGCCGACCGCATTGGTAGGCGCGGCGAGGGCGGCGACCGTGCCGAGAGGCACGAAACACGCGCTGCCGGCGATGCCCTTGTCAGCGATGATCTGGCGCACGGTGAACCGGTGCGAATGGCCATAGCCGAACACGTCGATCTGGTTCCCAGCGCGCACCTTGAGCTTGTTGGCCAAGGCGTTGGACAGCACGGCCTGGTCGCCCGTCGGCGTCGCGCCGGCGTCGGCCATGCCGGTGGCGCCGGCGTTGCCACCGAAGGCGCGCGCATCGTCGAAGTCGACTTCGTCGATGGCGGCGAAGGGCTCGGCGCGGCGGTCGGCGCCCACGCTGGCGATCGACACGCCGGCCGCCGTCAGCTTGAGGTAACCGTCGACGCCGGCGATGGCCGGCGTCTGGAGCTTGCGCAGCACTTCGTCGGAGCGCCCGAGACCCACGGCGCGCACGGACTCGTCGATGGGACCGAGATCGGTACGCGCCTGATCGCGCACCGACGCGCCGAGCGTGTCACCGACGATGAACGCCGCGGTGATGATGGCGGTGCCGAGCAGCGACCCGACAATCACCAGCACCGCCTCGCCGCGCCGGCGCGTCACGTTGCGCAGCGCCAGACGACGGATCGTCGGGTTGCGGATGGCGTCGACGATGCTGACGAGCAGCAGCGCGACGATGACGATCTGCATTACTTCGCCTTCAGCGGCGTGCGGCGCGTGCGCGGTTTGCTGACGCGGGTTCCCGGAGCGGCGACGCCGTCGCGTTTGCCGAGCAACTTGGCCGTGGCGCCGTCGGCGACCACGGCGCCGTCGGCCATGCGCACGAGGCGACGAGCGCTCGCCGCGATGCCGTCGTCGTGGGTGACGACCAGGATCGTCTGGCCGTGCGAGTTGACCTCTTGCAGCAGGTCGAGCACCGCGACGGCCATGGTGGAGTCGAGGTTGCCCGTCGGCTCGTCGGCCCACACGATCGCCGGCTCGGTCACGAGCGCGCGGGCGACGGCGACGCGCTGCTGCTCGCCTCCCGAAAGTTCGTTCGGCTTGTGCTTGGGCCGGTGGCCGAGGCCGACGCGTTCGAGCATCGCCATCGACCGCTCGCGCGCCGTGGCCGCCTTCGTACCGCTGAGCAGCAGCGGCAACTCGACGTTCTCGACGGCGCTCAGCACCGGGATGAGATTGAAGCTCTGGAAGATGAAACCCATGCGCCCGGCGCGGTGCTCGGTGCGCGCCGCGTCGGCCATCTTGTGGATGTCGTCGCCTTCGACGAAGACCGATCCGGCGTCGATGTCGTCGAGGCCCGAGAGGCAGTTCAGCAGCGTCGTCTTGCCGCTGCCCGACGGCCCCATGACCGCCACGAACTCGCCCGGCTCGATGCTGAGATTGATGTCGCGCAACGCTGCAACTTCGTCGGCGCCGGTCCGGTACACCTTGGTGACGCCGCGCGCGTCGACGATGGGAGCCATAGCGATTGACGCTATTTCACGCGGCGCAAGCTCCCCCATTTGATTTGCCACGATGCGTTTAGGTCGTCGGGCTTGCGGGTGGCGGCGAATCCGTCGGCGCGGAGCTTGCGCAGGTGGGCCCACAGCGAGAACTGCGCGATGGGATACCGATCCTTCGGCACGTCGGTGTAAACGTCCTTCACGAGTTCGTCGACGGTCGCGGTGCCGCGGCGCGCCAGGGCAAGCAGCACAAGCCGTTCGCGTTCGAGCCGATGGGCCACGTACCAGCTGAGCACGGCGTCGGGGTCGGTCAGCACCGGGCCGTGCGCCGGGGCGATGGCGTCGACGCGCAGGCGGCGCACCTTCTCGAGGTTGTCGAGGTACTGCTGCATGTCGCCGTCGAGGGGTGAGATCACGACGGTCGAGCCCGCCATCACGTGGTCACCCGAGAAGAGCAGGTTCTCCTCGGCGAGATGCCAGCACAGGTGGTTCGACGCGTGCCCCGGCGTGTGCACGGCGTGCAGCGTGACGCCGCGCTGCTTCACCACGTAGCCGTCGCCGGCGTCGATATCGGCGGCGAACCCGTCGCGCGAGTCGAAGCCGATCACCGTCGCGCCCGTGAGTTCCTTGAGCAGCGTCACACCGGGCGAGTGATCGGGATGCGTGTGGGTGACCACGATCGTCTTGATCGAGTCGCGCCCGGCGCGGGCGATCGCCTTGATGTGCTTCGGGTCGTCGGGTCCCGGGTCGAGCACGACGGTGCGACCCGACGCCGGCGCACCGATGAGATAGGTATTGGTTCCGGGCCCGGTGAACACGCCGGGGTTGTTGCACGTGATGCGCCGCACGAGCTTGGACAGGCGCACCGTCTTGCCGTGGACCACCGGCGCCGCCAGCGTCACCGCTTGAAATCTCGCACGTCGAGCGGCTCGCCGGTGTGCGACTCGATCACCTCGTCGTAGCCTGGGTCGCCCGGCAGCAGGATGCGCAGCCCGTGATCGTCGTTGACGACGCGGGGCAGGATCGTGACCACCTCGTCGATCGAGGCGGCGGCCGCGAGCAGGTCGGCCGACTTCTCGAAGCGGCTGATCGCCTCGAGGTTGCGAATCGTGGGGAAGATCAAGTCGAACCGGCCCGCCTCGAACTGCGCCAGCGCGTCCTGCGGACGGATCCACACCGTCGCGATGGTCTCGCGGTCGTCATGGGCCGGCACCTGTCCGGGCGGGGCGGCGGCGACGAAAAAGCGGGTGTCGTAGCGCCGCGTCGGGCCCACCGGCGTGATCCAGTGGGCGAAGTAGTAGATGTCGCCCATCATCAACTCGAGTCCTTCGGCGGCGCATACCTCGACGAGCGAGGTGCCGTCGTTGTTGACCTTGTGGCGCCACTGGGCGAAGCGGTCGGCCGAGGCGTCATCCGCCATCGACACGACGTCGCCGTCGCCGTCGACCGCCAACAGCACACCCGATTCCTCGAAGCACTCGCGCACCGCGGCGACCCAGAACGCCAGACCGCCCGACTCGATGCCGAGCTGGCGGGAGGCGTCGGCGTCGGTGCGGCCGCGGCAGATGGCCTGCACCGCCGCGCTGCTGTCGTCGGGATCCACGGCGCCGCCGGGGAAGACGTAGGCGCCGCCGACGAAGTCGGAGTTGAGATTGCGGCGCAGCATGCAGACCTCCATGCCACGCTCGCCGTCGCGTACGAGCATCACCGTGGCGGCGTCACGCGGAACCAGAGGTGCGTTGTCCGTCACGCGGTCGAAGTTACTAACTTGCAGCGGATGGCTGATCGAGGCGGCGTGAGGGGCGCGGTGGACAGCGTCGCTCGTTTCGTGCCCCGCAGCGTCAAGGGCATGGTGGCGGTCCTCGTCGCCTTCTCGATGGGCGCGTCGCTGTCGGGCGCCGTCCTCTACACCTATTACGACAACCGCAAGACCGAGGCGGAGAAGAACGCCAACGCCTTCGTCAAGCAGTACAAGCAGCGCTTCTCGCTGGCCGAGAAGGCGATCCAGGCCGAGACGGAAAACGCCAAGGCGGAGATCCAGGCCCAGATCGAGCCGCTCAAGCGGATCCAGGCCGAGGGCGACACGCTCGAGACCCTGGTCAAGAAGGCCGCACCCTCGCTGTTTTTCGTCCGGTCGCTCGACGAGCAGGGCAATGCCAGCGTCGGCACCGGCTTCGCCGTCGCCTCGGACAGCTCCCAGACCTTCGTGCTCACGAGTTACTCGACGGTGCGCGCCGCCACCGTCCGCCCGGGCCCCGCTGTCGAGGTGCGCCAGGGCGATCAGGTCGTGAAGTCGACGCTGTGGACGTGGGACGAGACCAAGGACATCGCGCTGATCATCCTGCAAAAGGGCGGCGTGCCAACGATGAGCTTCGCCGACAAGGGATCGGTGAAGACGGGCGAGCGCGTGTTCGCGCTGTCGGGTCTCGGCGCTCAGGGCGGCGCGGCGACGCAGGGCTTCGTGGCCGACGTGTCGAGCCCCGGCATCCAGCACGACGCCCAGATCGGTACCGCCTTCCAGGGTGGCCCGCTGGTCGACAGCGACGGCAAGGTCGTCGGCATCAGCTCGCGCAGCTTCGCTCCGCTGGGATTCACGTCCGACGGTGTGTGGTGGGCCCCGCAGGTCCGCGACGCCTGCGACAAGGTCTTGAAGTGCCCCAACGACGCCGTCACCGGCGCCGGCAACAAGCGCTAGTCCATCGCCACCGAACCAAAGGTTCGGCGGCGAGCCAAACCCGCGGGTTACGTCGGTAGAGCCTCCGGACCGGCAAAGCCGGATCCTACGGCGTCACGTATTTCTGCGGATCCCTAGGGGAAGGTAATGCCGCCGGCGCTGGTGGTGGTTGTGGTCGGCGGTTCGGTGGTCGTGGTGGTTTCGGGGGCGACGGCCGTGGGCGGGGTGACGTCGTATTCGAACTTGCTGCCGCTCGTGATGTCGGAGGGCTCGCGGCGGTTACCGGGGTCGAAGCCCTGACGCGCGGCGCGGCGTAGGTCGTCGGCGACGGAGCGGATCGGGGCCGGTTGGCTGAAGTCGGTCACCGGCACGTCCTTGAGCGCCTCGCTCATGAACGCCTTCCACGTGCGCGCCGGGATCGTGCCGCCGAACACGCGTGACACGCCCTTGATGTGCACGAGCGGTTCGAGCTTGAGGGCGTTTCCCATCCACACCGCCGTCGACAGGGTGGGCGTGTAGCCGACGAACCACGCGTTGGTGAAGTTCTGGCCGGTGCCGGTCTTGCCGGCGGCGGGACGGCCGATGTTCGCGGCAGTGCCGGTGCCATGGTCGATCACGCCGCGCAACATGTCGGTGACGTTGTCGGCGACGGGCTCGGCGATCACCCGCTTGGCCTTCTCGGCCGCTTTGGTGTTGTCGATGATCGTCTTGCCGGCGGCGTCGACCACCTTGACGATCGGCGTCGCCGGCGCCCGCAGGCCGCGGTTGGCGAACACGCTGTAGGCCGACGCCATGTCGAGCGGTGACACGTCGAGCACGCCGAGGGTGACGCCGGCGTAGCCCTGGTTGACCGGGGCGTAGTACGCGCTGCTCATCCCGAGGCGCTTGGCCATGCTGACGAGGTTGTCGATGCCGACGTCGCGCTCGAGCTGGGCGAACACGGTGTTGGTCGACTCGGCGATGGCCGTGCGCAGCGTCTGGGGGGCGCCGCCTTCGCCTTCCGCGTTGCCGATCGTGCAGTCGTTGCCCGGGATCGGCTTGCAGTTGGGCACGTGGTACACCCGCGGCGCCGGGTACACCTTGGTTGGCGGGATGCCCTGCTCGAGCGCGGTGGCGAGCGTGAAGGGCTTGAACGCCGAGCCGGTCTGTCGGCCGGGGCCGCCGCCGGAGATCTCGGCGGTCGGGTCCGTCCAGCACGACGCCGCCACCTTGATCTGATCGTCGCGCAACGGCACGCCCGACCCGAGAACGGCCTTCTTGGGGCAGCCACCGAGCGCCAGGTTCACGTTGGCGACGGGGCCGTTGTAGAAGTCGCGGCCGCCGACCATCGCTCGGACGAAACCCGTCGGCGGCTCGACCGACGTGAGCGCCATCTCGATGGGATCCTGCGTGCCACTGAGCGAGTCCGACACCGCCTTTTCGGCCGCCTTCTGCGCCGCGGGATCGATGGTCGTGTAGATCTTGAAACCCGCCTTGTCGGGCTGGTAGCCGCGGGCCTGGAGGTACTTCTCGACGTAGTCGACGAAGTACGGGTACTTCCGGTACTCCTTGACCGGCGACTGGATGAGCGTGACGGGCCCCGTCGGCTTGCCCTTGGTGACGGGCCACACCGTTTGCGCCGCCGCCGCGTCGTGGTCGGCCTGGGTGATGTAGTGCTCCTTCAACATCAGGTCGAGCACGTGCAGGCGCCGCGTGTTGGCCGACTCGGGGTTGCCACGGGGTTCGAAGGCCGACGGCGCCGGGATGATGCCGGCGAGCATGGCGCTCTCCGACAGCGTCAGGTCCTTGACCGACTTGTGGAAGTACGTCTCGGCCGCCGCGCCCACGCCGTACGCGCCGTCGCCGAGATAGATCGTGTTGAGGTAGCGGTAGAGGATCTCGTCTTTGGAGTACTTGCGGTCGACCTGGTTGGCGAGGATGGCCTCGCGGACCTTGCGGGTGATGGTGCGCGCCCGGTTCGTGTAGACGTTCTTGACGTACTGCTGGGTGATCGTCGAGCCGCCCTGCTCGACGCGGCGCCCCCGTAGGTCGGCCACCAGGGCCCGCACCGAGCCGCGCAGGTCGATACCCGAGTGCTTGTAGAAGTTCTTGTCCTCCGACGACACGACCGCCTGCTTGAGCTGGAGCGGAATGTCGGACTTCTTGACGCTGATGTGCTGGTCGAACTCGCGCAGCACGGCGATCTCGGTGCCGTTGGCGTCGTAGACGTGGCTGATGCTGCTCACGGCGCTGGCGTTGGCCCGCGGCAGATTGATCGGTAGGGGCAGGAAGATCAGCGACAGCACGACGGTGGCCACCGCCGTCGGCGGCATCGTGAGCGCGCCGAGGATGAGGACCGAAACCGTCTTGCCGAAACGCCGGAGCATGCGGGCGTCAGTGTCGCACGCCCGAGGGTGCAGCTAGATGCCGGCCGCGGCCTTGCGCTCGACCTCGTTCAAACCGCCCCAAATGCCGTGCTGCTCACGGATCCGGATCGCCATCTCGAGGCACGGCTCGCGCACCGAGCACTGGGCGCAGATGGCCTTGGCCCGCGCCTCCCGGTACTCCTTCTGCTCCTTGCGTTCGAAAGAGTCAGGCGGAAAGAACACCGTGGCGTGCGGCCCGCGGCAAGCAGCCTTGTCTTGCCATGTCTCTTCGGTTCGAATCGCGGTGCTCATGGTTCGGAACCCCCCTTAGCCACACCGGAACTGCGTAGGGCCATGAAGCTAAACCCCAGATACCGTCGTTACAAGGCCTCATGTCGATGACTTTGAACGCTCTCTATAGTCTTTCGCACCGCCTTCTTCCGGTTCGACGTCCAGCACGAGCCCGTCGATCCCGATCACCCGAATGGCGCCGCCCTCCGGTATCGGGGTGGCCCGGTTCGTGCGCGCCCGCCACGTGCCGCCGCGCACGCTGACGACGCCGTCGGGCGCCAGTTCCCCGACCGCGGTACCGAGCTCGCCGATGAAGCTCTCGCGGCCGATCGTCGGGCTCGAAAAGCGAGCGCGGATCAGCGACGGCAAGCCGGCGAGCACGAACGCCGCGGTCAGGCCGACGACGCCGATGAGCCAGGGCAACGGCACGCTCATGCCGTCGCGGTACAAGTCGATCGAGCCGGCGAGAAAGCAGACCGAGCCGATGACGGTCCAGGCGCGGGGGGCGCCGGCCTGCACGTCGATGGCGAAGCCGAACACGCCGAAGGTGAGCAGTCCGACACCGACACCGTGGAGGGGGAGGCCGCCGAGGCCGAGGGCGCCCAGCGCCAGGAAGATCGCGGCCGTGGCCGCGGCGAGGCCGACACCGGCGGTGGCGAACTCGAGCAGCGCCAGCAGCAGCCCGAACACGAACAGCGCGTAGGCCGGGCCGGGACTCGTGACGCCGTGGATCGTGCGGGCGGTGAGCGACGGCTTGGCGAAGCGCACGGTGATGACGGGCTCGCGGTGCGGCGTCTTCTCGCCCTTGGGGTGCACCACCTTGGTCGGGATCGTGATGCCGGCGTGACCGTCGAGGCCGATGATGAAGTCGCCCAGCGTCGGCGAACGCAGGTCCACGTGCGTCCCCGCGGGGACGTGCGCGCCGGGGGCGGCACCGACTACGTCGGCCAGCGCCAGCACCGGCGCGACCGACGGCGCGACCCGTGCGGACTTACCGGGGCCGACCCAGATGGCCACCGGAACGTCGGCGCCATCGAGCACGTCATCGGCGATGGCGCGCGACGAGCTCAACTGGATCACGAGTGCGGCCGCGTGCTCGTGCTCGGCGTCGCGGATCGAGTGCTGCAAGAAGTCGGCCTGGACGCGGTCGAACAGTCCCGAGATCTGGATGACGCGCACCACGGGCCGGTTCGTCTCGGCCCGCGCGGGTACTGCAAGTAGCAAGAGGGCAATTGCGGCTAGCAACGCTCCGACTACCCTGCGCATGCGATCTCCTGAGACGGTCTGAAAGGAAACGAGTGGACACTGCCGGGTTCTGCAAACAGGCCCGAGTGCTCATCGTCGCCGGGAAGGGCGGCGTCGGCAAAACCACGGTGGCCGCGACCCTCGCACAAATGGCCGCCGATGCCGGTTTGCGGGCCCTCGTCGTCGAGATCGAAGGCAAGAGCGGCCTGGGCGCCGCCTTCGGCAGTTCCGACGCCCTGGACTACGAGGAGCGGGAGCTGGCGCCCAACATCCGGGCCCGCACCGTCACGCCGGACTTCGCGCTGATCGAGTACCTCGAGGACCACGGGCTGCGCCGCGTCGGCAAGCGCCTGGCGAAGTCGGGCGCGCTGGAGGTGGTGTCGTCGGCGATACCGGGGATCAAGGACATCCTCGTGCTCGGCAAGGTGAAGGCGCTCGCCCGTGAGGATCCGGCCGACGTGATCATCGTCGACGCCCCGGCCGCCGGACACGCCATCACGTTTCTGGCGTCGGCGCGCGGGCTGCTCGACGCGGTGCGCGTCGGGCCCATCGTCGACCAAGCACGCGACGTCAACGACATGCTGACCGACGCCGGCAAGTGTCAGGTGATCCTGGTGACGCTGCCGGAGGAGACACCGGTCAACGAGGTCGTCGAGACCGCCTTCGCCCTCGAAGATCGCGTCGGCATCAAGCTGGCGCCGCTGGTCGTCAACGGCGTGTATCCGGTGCTCGACCTCGACATGGGAGCGATCGCCCGGGAGGGCGTTGACGGCAGCGACGCCGAGAACCTGCGCGCCGCGGCGGAGTTCCGGCTGCACCGCCAGGCGCTGCAGGCCGAGCAGATCACGCGCTTGCGCGACGCGCTGCCGCTGCCGCAACTCGTGCTGCCCCAGCTGTTCACCTCGGCGCTTGGTCCGACCGAGCTCCGCACGCTGGCGGCGGCAATGGCCGACCAGGTGGCCCACCTTCCCGCGGTCGGCGCGGCATGAGTTCGGTCCACGACCTAGCGACGCAGCGCAACGTGATCGTGTGCTGCGGCTCCGGCGGCGTCGGCAAGACGACCACCGCGGCCGCGCTGGCGGTCGAAGCCGCGGCGCGCGGGCGCCGGGCGTGCGTCGTCACCATCGACCCGGCGCGCCGGCTCGCCGACGCGCTCGGGCTCGGCGAACTGACCAACGAGCCGCGCCAGGTGCAGGGCGACTGGCCGGGCGAGCTGTGGGCGCTCATGCTCGACACCAAGACGACCTTCGACGCGATCGTGGCGAAGTACGCGTCGTCACCCGAGCAAGCCGAGCGCATCATCGCCAACCGGCTGTACCGCAACATCTCGGGAGCGCTGTCGGGCACGCAGGAGTACATGGCGATGGAGAAGCTGCACGAGCTCCACTCGACGGGACGCTTCGACGTGATCGTGATCGACACGCCACCGACGCGCAACGCCCTCGACTTCCTCGACGCGCCGCGCCGTATCACGCGCTTCTTGGACAACCGGCTCTTCCGTCTGCTCGTGATGCCGACGACGTCGTACCTGCGCGCCGTGAGCGCGGCGACCCAGCGCATCCTGCGCACGATCGCCCGCGTCGTGGGCGCCGAAGTCGTTGACGACGCCGTCGCCTTCTTCGAAGCGTTCGAAGGCATGGAGCAGGGCTTCCGCGACCGCGCCCAGGCGGTGCAGGCGTTGCTGGCCGACGACGCCACCGCGTTCGTCGTCGTCGCTTCGCCCCGCCGCGACGCGACGCAGGAAGCGGTGTTCTTCGCCGACAAGCTGGTGGAGTCGGGCCTCGGCGTCGACGCCGTGATCGTCAACCGCATGCAACCGGCCTTCGGCGAGCGCGATCCGTGGCTGCCCGAGAACGCCTCCGAGGCGCTGCAACTCCTGGCGCGGAACCGCAACGACTTCGCCGCCCTCGCCCAGAGCGAGCACAAGGAGCTCGGCGCGCTCGAAGCGGCCGCCCAGGGCGCACCCGTCGCCCACGTGCCGATCTTCAAGGGCGACGTGCACGACCTGTCGGGTCTCGACGCCGTCCGCGCCCACCTGTAGGCCCTACGATCCAGCCCGTGCCACTGATCCTGGTTGCCTCCGACGCCGCCTTCGTCCGCGACGAGGTCATCGCCGCGCTCGCCGGCGACTACGAAGTCATCGCCGTGGGCGGCGGCCGCGACGTGCGCCCGGCGCTCGAGCAATACAACGTCGACCTGGTCATCGCCGACATGCAGATGGGCTCGATGGGCGGCATCGCCGCCACCATGGACATCCGCCTCGAGGAGGGCGCCGGCCGCATCGGCCACGTCGCCGTCCTCCTGCTGCTCGACCGCCGCGCCGACGTGTTCATGGCCCGCCGCGCCGGCGCCGACGGGTTCCTGGTCAAGCCGCTATCGCCGCTCAAGCTGCGCCGCGCCGTCGCCGCGCTCCTCGCCGACGGGAGCTACGAGGACACGGCGCATACGCCCAATCCCGTCCTATCGAAGTAGGGCTCGCCGCCGTCTGCGGCTACTCTGTCGGCCCCACACCGGGTGGTGGCTCAGCTTGGTAGAGCGCTGCGTTCGGGACGCAGAGGTCGGGAGTTCAAATCTCCCCCACCCGACCAATTCTTCGGCGGCGGAGAGACCCAGTCCTCCAGCAGTTCGGTGTGCAAACCCGCGGCCTGCATGGCGTTGACGAAGGCGGCGAAGTCGGCGGCGAACGTCGAGCGGAAGTGCATGAGCACGATGTCGCCGGGCCGCAGGTGCGGGGCCAGCTGGTACTGCACGGCGCCGCCGTCGACCTTGGCGATCCAGTTCACGACGGCGCGCATGCCGCAGGCGGCTGCCGCGCGTTGGGTGTCGGTGTTGTAGGCGCCGCCCGGCGGGCGGAACAGGATCGGGCGGCGGCCGAACTCCTGCTGCTCGAGGTCGGCCATGCCGCAGATCTCCTGCTTCTGCTGCGCGTAGGTGAGCGTGCGCATGTTCGGGTGCGTCACCGTGTGGTCCTCGACGAGGCTGCCCGCACGCGTGAAGTCGACAAAGAACCCCGGGTTGTTGTGGATGAACAAGTTGGCGAGGAACAGCGACGCCCGCACCCGGTTCTGCTGCAGCAGCGCAAGCTCGAGGGGTTGCTTCACCAAGCCGTCGTCGATGGTGAGGAACACGACGGGCTGAGTCGTCTTGATGCGCGATATCACCGGCGCGAGGCCGGCCTCCACCGGCGGGATGGAGGCGTCGGGGTGAGCGACGGGAAACAGCGTCGTCGTGGTCGTGGCGATCAACGCCGCGGCGTTGGCGCGCGGCTCGAGGGCGTGCGCACCGCCGCCGGCCGAACCGGGCTGGAGCACGGCTACGACCAACAGCGCGGCGACGATGCCGATGGTCGCGCCCGCGCGCGAAGGTCTAGGGAAGTGATGGGTCGGGGTCCCCACGCCTCCAAGTGTGCCTTAGCACAAGCAACCATTTCCATTGGGGATGGTCACCAGCGCTGGCGCGCCTCCTCGGCGAACCCCTGAAGACCTGCGAATTCGACGGCGACGCCGTCGTCGGTGACGACACGCCCGGCCCACGTGCCGAATACCTGATGCGTCTCGCTGCCGCGCTTGCGACCCACCGATTCCGAGTGCTTGTCGAACCGCGGCGTCAGCGTCACGTCGAGTTGGCCGCCTGGATCGTGGACGCGCCACGGCCGCATCGGCTCGTCCCAGCTGTAGTCCCACGCCAACTCGTTGCCGAGCTTCGACAGGCGACCGTCGACGATGACGCCGTTCTCGGTGAAGCCGGTGCCTTGCGTCCACTTGGCGCCGAACTGGAGACCGACGACGAAGTCGCCAGCGCGGCCGGCACCCCCGCCCCAGTTCCAGACGATCTCGGATGGCCAGCGGCCGCGGCCGACGTCGAGCACGCCCCACGCGTCGGCGTCGTCGCCGATGACCCACGTGCGATCGCCGACGCGCAACTCACCGGTCGCGGGCCGCGCCTGGTGCTTGGAGGTGAAGTTGAACGTGTCGTCGCTCCACGGGATGACCACGTTCAGCGACTCGTGATCCGGGGGCCGCGCCACGAGAACGTCGAGGTGACCGGCGCGGCCGTCGCGCTCGGTCCAGTGCGCGAACAGTCGCGTGCCAGCGGCGTCGTCGGTGAATGCGAGCTCGAAGTGCTCGTGCGCAATGACGAGCGGCGCGGTGCCCGGCACCTCGGGCAGCACGAACCCCTCGCCGCCGCGCGCGCCGGTCGCGCCACCGCCGCGCTCGCCGGTGGCGAGGTCGCACCAGTACACGTCGGCGAGCCCCACGTAGTCGACGTTCGAATACACCGTCGAGACGATCAGATCGCCCGCCAGGACGGCCCAGTAGTCCCAGCGCTTGTTGCGGCCGAACGCGCCGTCGAGATTGCAGCGGTGCAACGGCCGGCGCGACCAGCCCCGCGCGGCGGGATTGAGCGCGGCACCGTCGGGCGTGCACAGGTCGACGGGTTCGGTGAGTTCGGGCTCGTGCGTCACGGGGCGAGACGAAGGAGGATGTCCGCCAGCGTCTCGGGGTGCGACAGCATCGGGCTGTGACCCGAATCCATCGTGATCGGTCCGCAGCCGAGGCGCTCGCGGGCGATGCGCTGCGACCACTCCGGGTTCACGATGCGGTCGTGCGCGCCAACGACCGACGCGAACTGCGTCTCGGGCCACGCGGCGTCGGGACTGACATCGGCCCACAGCGACCGCTGCGGACGCAGCCGGGCGATGGCAGCGTCGGCGACGTCGGGGGCGCAGTCGTGATACAGCGCTCGGCGCGCGCACTGCTCGCTGAAGATAAAGGTGCCGTTCTCCTGCATTTCGATATCGCCGTCTTCGAGCGGCGCGTCGCGGTCGGCGTCGAGTCCCGCCAGGTCGGCCAGCGACTTGCCCGGCATGCCGACGATCCCCGCGAGGAAGACGACGGCGCGCACAGCGCGGCGCGACGCGACCGCCGGCACCGTGAGCCCACCGAGCGAGTGACCGACGAGCATGACGTCGTCGGCGGCCGGATCGATCGCACCCAGGACGACCTCGACGTACTCGGCGAGCCCGGCGGACGGATCGTCGCAGGGCAGCTCGGGCGCGACGACGGCGTGGCCGCGCTCGGCGAGCAGCGGCGTCACCGACTCCCAACACCAGGGACCGTGGCATGCGCCGTGGACGAGAACGAACGTCGCCATCGGCTCAGCATGCCTCGGGATTGACGACGTTGGAAGGCGTTCCGGCGGCGAAGTCGTTGATCTGGTCGTAGATGTCGTTGAACTGGAGGTCCCACTCCTCGCGGGTGACGTAGCCGATGTGGGGCGTGGCGACGACGTTGGGCATCGACAGCAGCGGGTGGTCGACGTCGGTCATCGGTTCGTGCTCGAACACGTCGACCGCCGCCATGCCCGGCCGACCGGCGCGCAACCCGGCGACGAGCGCGCCGGGCACGATGAGCCCGGCCCGGCTCGTGTTGACCAGCAGCGCGCTGCGCTTCATGTGCGCCAAGTCGTCGGCGGACACGATGCCGCGGGTGGCGTCGACGAGGCGCAGGTGCAGGGTGACGATGTCGCTGCCGGCGAAGAACGCCGCTCGCGACGGGGGCACGTCGAAGCCGTCGGCGGCGGCGCGGGCCCGCGACTCTTCCCGACCCCAGAACACGACGGGCATGGCGAAGGCGCGGGCGTACTCGGCGATGACCTTGCCGATGCGGCCGTAGCCGTAGATCCCGAGCTGCTTGCCGCGCAGCGTCGAGCCCACGCCCGCCTGCCAGCGGCCGACCTTGAGCGAGTGCACCTGCTGGGGCAACTGGCGCATGGCGGCGAGGATCAGCGCCCACGTGAGCTCGGCGGTGGCGAACGACGGTGAGTCGGCGTGCATGTTCGACGACACGACGACGCCGCGGGCGGTGCACGCCGCGATGTCGATGTGGGGATACACGCTGCGCTGGCTGATTAGGCGCAGATTCGGCAAGCGGTCGAGTAGCTCGGCGGTGATGGCGGTGCGCTCGCGAATGAGCACGAGCGCTTCGACCTCCGCCAGCCGCTCGCCGAGCACGGTGACGTCGTCGACGTGGTCGTTCCACACCGTGACGTCGTGGCCGGCGAGCTTGGCGAAGCTCGGTAGGGTCCGCAGCGTGTCGAACCAGTCGTCGAGGATGGCTACGCGCACGCACCATGGTTAATACATCCCGACGCGTGGTCGCGGGCGAGTGGACGCACATCTACGACCCCTCGGTCGGCGAAACGGAGCAGTGGTACGTCAACGACCACACGGTGTTCCGCGATCGTTCCGGTACGTGGCATCTCATCGGCATCACGCATGCGGAGCCGTTCAAGCCGTTCGAGGAAGTGGACTTGTGCCACGCCTCCGCGCCATCGCTGCTCGGGCCGTGGACCAAGCACCCGCCGGTGCTGACGGCCGATCCGGCACTGGGCGAGAAGCACCTGTGGGCGCCGCACGTGATCGACCACGAGGGCCGCTACTGGATGTTCGTGTGCGGCGGCAGCACCGAAGGACCTGCGACATACCGCATCCAACTGGCAACGTCGGAGGACGGTCTCACCTGGACACGTCACGCGGCCAACCCACTGGTAGTCGACGGCTACGAGGCGCGCGATCCGATGGTGCTGCACGTCGACGACCGCTGGGTCATGTACTACACCGCCACGAGCGAACCCGGCGGCGGCCACCACGTGGTCATCGCTGCCGAGTCCGACGACTTGCTGCAATGGCGCGGCCGCCACGTCGTGTACCGCGACGAACTCGTCGGCACTGGCGGCGGGCCGACCGAGTCACCCTTCGTCGTCGCCCGCGACGGCATGTACTACCTCTTCATGGGGCCCGCCGACTTCGCATCGGCGATGGCGCGGCGCGTCGACTGGGCGACGGCCTATTCGTCCACCATCGTGCTCGCCAGCGACGACCCACTGCACTTCGACCGCGCCGACTGCGTAGGTGAGATCGCGGCGCACGCGTCCGAGGTCGTCGTCGATGAGAACGGCAGCGCCTGGATCACCCACTGCGGCTGGGGCCAGGGCGGCGTGTACGTCGCCCCGCTGTCGTTCGACGGCCCTACGAATGCACCCAGATCGCCGAACCCAATGGCGCGAGCCCCGCGTTCCAGATGAAGTCGATCGCGGAGTTCGACAACCGCACGCAGCCGTGCGACGCCGGATACGGCGGGATCGACGGTGAGCCGTGGATGGCGTGGCCTTCGGCCGTGAAGTACTTCGGCCGGTACATCTCGCCGAGGTGCGACGTGTGGTAGCCGTCGATCTGGCGGTCGAAGGTGAAATGCCCTTCGGGCGTGTACGCCGTGTAGGTGTGGCCGCCGTAGCTGTAGTGCCCGTTGCTGCCCGTCGAGGTGTTGAAGGCCCACAGGACGCGGCCGCCGCGGATGACGAGAAGCAACTGTCGCGCCTTGTCGACTTCCACCAGGTCTCCGGAGGTGCTCGCGGCGGTCACGCGCGCGCCGCGGTTGAGCGCGGGTAGGTCTTCGGGGCCGATCTTGCCGTCACGGGGCAGGCCATTGGCCTTCTGGAACGCCCACACGGCCTGCTGCGTCGTCGAGCCGAAACTTCCGTCGACGCCGGGCAACCAGAAGCCCATGTCGAGCAGGCGCTGCTGGAGCGCGGCGACGTCCGCGCCGGAGCTGCCGACCCCGAGCACCTGTTGGATGAAGTGCGGCACCCCGGCGCCCGTCACGATGCTGTTGTTGCCGACCGCCACGTTGACGCCGCCGCCGAACCCCGGGTCGTAGGCGAAGAACCCGCCGCCCTGCGCCGCGCCGTTCTGGTCGAACACGCGCACGTGCGGGCCGCCGCCGGGGCCGGCGCCGGTCACGACCGCCGGCTGCAACCCGAGCGTGCCCGCGGCGACGGTGACGCCGCCACTGAAGCTCGGGTCGTAGGCCATCCACTCGGCGGTCACGTTGCCGTTGGGGTCGAACACGCGCACGTGCGGGCCGCCCATGGTGAAAGGCCCGGTGACGATGTGGCCGTTGCCCACGGCGACGTTGACGCCGCCGGTGAAGTTCGGGTCATACGCCATCCACTCCCGCTGCACGTGACCCGACGCGTCGAACACGCGCACGTGCGGACCACCGGCGAATATCGGCGCGGTCACGACGCTGGCGGCACCGAGGGCGCCGTTGAGTTGGCCGGCGGCGACGTGCACGCCCCCCGTGAAGCCGGGGTCATACGCCATCCACTCGCGCTGCACGTTGCCCGCTCCGTCGAACACCCGCACGTGCGGCCCGCCGCCGAAGCCCGCGCCCGTCACGATGTTGCCGTTGCCCCCGCCGGTCACGTTCGCCACGGCGACCGACACGCCACCGCGGAAGCCCTGGCTGTACGCGTCGAACTGGGTCAGGAGCTGCCCGTCGGTCGACCACACGCGCACGAGCGGCTCCATGCCGGGGCCCGCTCCGGTGACGATCTCGGGGGCCGGACCACCGGTGACATCACCCACGGCGACGGACACGCCGCCGCTGAAGCCGGGGTCGTAGGCGAAGAACCCGCCACCGATCGCGTCGCCGTTGGGCGAGAACGTCCGCACGTGCGGACCGCCGCCGGGCGGCACCTCGATCCAGGTGGCCCGGGCCGCCGCCGCCAACCCGACCGTCGCGAGAGCTACTGCAATGAGGACCGCTGCCTTCTTCACGGTTACAGACTGATCCGTACGAAGCGCTCGAGCATGGCATTCACCTGATCGGGCACCTCGAGCTGGTTGAAATGTCCGGCTCCGAGCGTTTGGCCGATGAGGACGTTCGGGTTGATGCGCTTCATTTCGAGCGCGTCGTTGACGGGACCGTCGGAGCCGATCGACGCGATCGGGCACTGCACGGCGGCGAGCGCGGCGGGGCCGTCGAAGTCGAGGAGGCTGGCGATCGCCGGGCCGGCGACTTCCTGCGGCGCGACCGCCATCGCTTCGGCGATCGCCGCCTTGCGCGCCGCGTCGTCGGTCGCCATGAACATCATGTCGACTAGCCCGGCGCGCGCCGCGGCTCCGTCGGGCGAGTTGACGGCACTGAAGGTCGCCTCGAGGATCGAGCGGATCGACTCGGGCCACACGAACGGGGCTGGGTCGACCATCAACGCGGCGGCGACCTTGTCGGGATAACTCGCCGCCAGCGCGCACGTGATCACGCCGCCGAGTGAGTGGCCCACCACGATCGCCGGGGCCAGGCCGAGTTCGTCGATCAGCGCCGCGAGGTCGCCGGCGAAGGCCGCGATCGAATAGTCACCGTCCTCGGCGAGCGGGCTCTTGCCGTGACCGCGCAGGTCGACGGCGACGGCGCGGGCGTTGGCGCCGAAGTGGTCGTACTGCGGTTTGAAGAACGAGCGATCGCACGTCCAGCCGTGCACGAAGAGGTACGCGGGAGTCCCGCGGTGACCGTTGTCGTCATACGAGAGCGCCACGTTCGCCATACGGCGAACTATCGCGCTACCGGGAGGCCAGCCGCTCGGCGATCTGCACGGCGTTGAGCGCCGCGCCCTTGCGCAGGTTGTCGTTGCTCAAGAACAGCGCGATGCCGTTGCGCCCGCCGGGGTCACGCCGCACCCGGCCGACGTAGGTCGGGTCCTTGCCGGCCGCCATGAGCGGCGTGGGCATGTCGACGAGTTCGACGGCGGTGGTGTTGGCCAGGACCTCCCGCGCCCGCTCCGGCGTGAGCTCGCGTGCGAACTCGGCGTTGATCGTCATCGAGTGGCCGGTGAAAACGGGCACGCGCACGCACGTGCAGCTGACCAGCAGATCCGGGATGCCGAGGATCTTCTGGCTCTCGTCGCGGAACTTCTTCTCTTCGTTGGTCTCGTCGTCTACGAGCGAACCGGCGATCGGCAGCACGTTGAACGCGATGGGGCCCAGGTACGGGCCGAAGTCGGGGAACTCCAGGGCGTCGCCGTCGAAGGCGAGCGCCGCTGACGCCGGGCCGAGCTTGGTCACCTGCTCCTCGAGAGCGGCGACGCCGGCGGGGCCGGTGCCCGATACCGCCTGGTACGTCGACACGACGAAGCGCGTCAGGCCCGCCTCGACGTGCAGCGCCTTGAGGACGGGCATCGCCGCCATGGTCGTGCAGTTCGGGTTGGCCACGATGTTCTTCGGGATCGACGCCAGCGCGTCGTCGTTCACGTCGGCGACCACGAGCGGCACGTCAGGGTCCATGCGGTACGCCGACGAGTTGTCGATGACGATCGCGCCGGCGGCCGCGACCTTGGGCGAGATCTGCTTCGACGCCGTGGCGCCGATCGAGGACAGCACGAAGTCGAGGCCGGTGTAGTCGGCGGTGTCGGCGTCTTCGACGGTGTACTCGGTGTCGCCGACGGTGAGCTTGCGCCCGGCGCTGCGCGCCGAGGCGAACAGCCGGATCTCGTCGGCCGGGAAGTTGCGCTCGGCCACGAGCTTGCGGGCGAGCGTGCCGACCTGGCCCGTCGCACCGAGGATGCCGATCCGCGCCATTTACGCCACGTCCAGTTTGAAGGCTTCGTGCAGTTTCACCACTGCATCTTCCACTTGATCTTGGCGCACCACGCAGGAGATTCGAATGGCGGAGGTCGAGATCATCTCGATGTTGATGTCGTTGGCCGCCAGCGTCTCGAACATCGTCGCCGCCACACCGGGGTGCGTCTTCATGCCGGCGCCGATCAGCGACACGCGGCCGATCTGCTGATCGGCGGCGACGTCGCCACCGCCGACCGCCGCGGCGACGTCGTTGGCCACCTTCAACGCGGTGTCGACGTCTTCGGCCGGCGTCGTGAAGGAGATGTCGGTCGTGCCGTCGTGGCTGACGTCCTGCACGATCATGTCGACGTTCACGCCGTTGTCGGCGAGGGCCCGGAACAGCCGCGCCGCGATGCCGGGGGCGTCGGGCACCGCATTCACCGTGACCTTGGCTTCGGACAGGTCGTGGGTGACGGCGGTGATGATGGCGTGTTCCATGGTGGGGTCCTCCTCGGCGACCCAGGTGCCCGGCTCCCACGTGAAGGCCGAGCGGATGTGGAGCGGGACGTGGTGCGTGCGGGCGAACTCGACGGAACGCATGGCCGGCTTGGGGCAACCCGTCGCCGTCATCTCGAGCATCTCGTCGAAGCTCAGGCGCGGCATCCGACGCGCGGACGGGACGATGCGCGGGTCGGCGGTGAACACGCCCGACACGTCGGTGTACAGCTCGCAGGAGTCGGCGTTGAGCGACGCCGCCAGCGCGACAGCCGTCGTGTCCGAGCCGCCGCGGCCGAGGAACGTGATCTCGCGGGCCGTCGACATGCCCTGGGCCCCGCCGACGACGGGCACCCGCCCGGAGCTGATCGCCTCGACGAGGCGCTCGGGGCGGACCTCGAGGATCTTGGCGTTCTGGTGCTCGGTGTCGGTGATGAAGCCGGCCTGACTGCCGGTGAAGCTCTGCGCCGGGCAGCCCATCTCTTCGAGCGCCATCGTCACCAGCGCCGTGGCCTTGCGCTCACCGGCGGTGATCAGCATGTCCATTTCGCGGCCCGACGGCTTCTTGGCGACCTCGCGGGCGAGGCGTAGCAGGTCGTCGGTTTCCTTGCCCATGGCCGACACGACGATGACGACGTCGTGCTGCCGGCGCGTGCGGGCGACGTTCTCCGCCACCTCGCGAATGCGCTCGGGATCGGCGACGGAGGTGCCGCCGTACTTCTGGACGACCAAAGACATGGGGTTTAAGGCTACCGGCCTACCGGGCCCGCCTTCGAAGTCGATTTGAGCGTCGGCTAGCTTTCGACGCCGTGCCCAGCGACAAACGACAGCGCCAGCGCGAAAACACCCGGGCCCGCCAGCAGGCGATGGCCGCGGCCGCGCAACGACAGAAGCGCCGGACTCAGATCATCGTCGCCGTCGTGGCGGTCGTGCTCGTCGGCGCCGCGCTCGCCTACGCCATGAAGGGCGGCGGCAGCGACAACAACTCGACGGCGACCGCCACGACGACGACAACAGCAAAACCACTCAAGGGCAACGCCGACGTGTGTCCTCCGGCGAAGGGCACAGCGAAGCGCTTCACCGTGTTCGACCACGCGCCGATCATGTGCATCGACCCGGCCAAGAAGTACACGGCCGCGATCAAGACCGACGCCGGCACGATTACCGTCGACCTCAACGCCGAGGCGGCGCCGAAGACGGTCAACAACTTCGTGTTCCTGGCCCGCAACCACTTCTTCGACGGGATCATCTTCCACCGCGTGATCCCCGATTTCATGGACCAGACCGGTGACCCGCAGGGCAACGGCACGGGCGGCCCCGGCTATCAGTTCGAAGACGAGATCCCCGACGGCTACGTCTACACCGACGGCGACGTCGCCATGGCGAACTCAGGCCCCAACACCAACGGCTCGCAGTTCTTCCTCGTGGCGTCGGACAACGGCGCCCAGACGTTGCTGAGTGCGGTCGGCGGGGTACCCAAGTACTCGCCGTTCGGCCACGTGACCGCCGGCCTGTCCGTCGTCAAGAAGATCAACAAGGACGGCTCGGGCAGCGGCGAACCCAATGTCGAGCACCACATGATTTCCGTCACCATCACCGAGGAGTAGCGATGTCCGATTTTCCCGCCGACCACCTTTCGGAGCGGACGACGCAGTTCTCCGCCGAGCCGCCCATGGGCATCGACCCCAACAAGCGCTACACCGCGGTGATCTCGACGTCGAAGGGCGACATCACCGTCGCCCTCGCGCCCGAGCGCGCGCCGAAGACGGTCAACTCGTTCGTGTTCCTTGCCCGCCACAACTACTTCGACGGGCTCAACTTCCACCGCATCATCCCCGGCTTCGTGCTCCAGGGGGGCTGCCCCGAGGGATCGGGGCGCGGCGGGCCCGGCTACCGCTTCGACGACGAGTTGCCGCCCGCCGGGCGTTACGAGCTCGGGTCGCTGGCGATGGCGAATGCCGGCCCCAACACGAACGGCTCGCAGTTCTTCATCATCAGCGGCCAAGACGGTGTTCGCCTGCCACCGCAGTACTCGCTGTTCGGTCAGGTGATCCAGGGCCTCGACGTCGTCAAGACGATCAACGACCTGGGGACGGGCTCCGGCACCCCGAAGGAAGAAGTCAAGATCAACTCCATCCGGATCACGGAAGCCGACTGAGAGGCACTTCGGCGCCGTCGACGTAGACGGTGGCGGCGCCGACGCCGAGCACCGACCACTCGCCCGTCGGGGAACGCAGCGCGGCGGTGGCCTCGTCGACGGCGACCAGCGGCAGTCCCTTGGTCGCCAGCTGGATCGTCCGTCGTTTGGTTTCGTGGTGCCAGTCCTGCGTCTTGGTCATCGCCGCCAGCGACGGGATAAGCCCGAGTCCCAGGGTGAAGGCGCCGCCGCGAGGATCGACCATCGGGTCGCCGAGGATCATGGCGCCCGCACCGGTGCCGGCGACGGCCGCACCGTCGTTCCACGCTTCGACCAGCGCGTCCCACCACGGCGTGTCCTTGAACACCGACCGTGCGTGCAGGGGGGAGCCGTCGCCGAAGTAGACGAGCTTGGCGGCGCGCACTGCCTTGACCGCCGCCTTGTCCATCGCCGCGCTCCGCCCGTAGACGTCGGCCGACTTCACCTTCGCTCCGAGTTCTCCGAAGTATGCGGCGGCGGCCGCTACGACCTTCTGCGGCTGCTCGTAGGCGGCGGCCGTCGCGACCACGAGCACCTCTTTGGCGCCCGATTCCTTGAGCAACAACTCGTCGATCGGACGCGTGCCGTCGGTCCATTCCTGACCGCCCACCAACGCCAGCCAACCAGTCGTCACGACGCCACCTCGTTGCGCACTTTGCGAATTGCCACGACCGATACTGCTTGACGCAGCAGGGGCGGCGCGCCATCGAGGGCGAACCGGTCGCAGTCGGTGATGGCGAAGCCGTTCTTGCGCAGGACGTCGACGATGTCGCGGTCGGGGTGGCACTGGCGCGCCACCCGCCGCCACGCGGGCGACGCCGCGTCCTGCACGCGGCCGCGCCAACCCGTCGCCCGCACGTGTTCGAGCGCGAGGAATTGCCCGTCGGGCGCCAGCAGCTCCTTGACCCGGAGCAGCGCCGAGTACACGTCGTCGACACGGCACAGTTCCAGCACCGACACGACGGTGTCGTACGCGTGCAGCGGCAGGTCCGAGTTGGTCAGCCAATCGCGGGGCTCGCCCAGTTCGAGCGTGCGGCCGCGGGCGCGGGCCACCAGCCGTTCGCGGCGAACACCGGGGTCGATGCGGGGGTGATCCACCCCGGGGAAGCTAGCTACCGCCGAGTAACGTCTGCCGCCATGACGATCAATCGTGTCGGTGTTGTCGGTTCCGGAATCATGGGCTCGGGGGTGGCCGAAGTGGCCGCCAAAGCCGGCCACGAGGTGATCCTGCGCAGCCGCAGGCAGGAGACGGCCGACGCCATGGTGGCGTCACTCGAGAAGTCGCTGGCCAAGCAGGTCGACCGCGAGAAGATCACGGCCGAGGACCGCGACGCCACGCTGGCGCGCGTCACCGCCACGTCTGACCTGCACGCGCTCAAGGACTGCGATCTGGTGATCGAGTCCGTCGTGGAGGACCTGGCGGTCAAGAAGGAACTGTTCAACGAGCTCGACCGCCTCGTGCAGGACAGCGCCATCCTCGCTACCAACACGTCGACGCTGTCGGTCATCGACCTCGCCATGGAGACGGGCCGGCCCGAGCGCGTGTGCGGCATCCACTTCTTCAATCCGGCCACGGCGATGAAGCTCGTCGAGGTCGTGCGCCCCCTGACGGCGAGCGACGAGACGATCGCCGAGGCGCTCGAGTTCGCCAAGAAGTGCGGCAAGGCACCGGTCACGGTGAAGGACGAGGCCGGCTTCATCGTCAACGCTCTGCTGTTCCCGTACCTCAACAACGCGGTGAAGATGCTCGAGCGCGGCGTCGCTTCGGCCGAGGACATCGACTCGGCGATGCAGGGCGGCTGCAACTTCCCGATGGGTCCCCTGGCACTGCTCGACCTCGTCGGCCTCGACACCAGCCTGTCGATCCTCGACGCCCTCTACGCCGAGTTCAAGGACCCGAACTACGCGGCAGCGCCGACGCTGCGTCGCCTGGTGAGCGCGGAGCGTCTCGGCCGCAAGTCGGGCGAGGGCTTCTACACCTACTAATGCACGTTCTGTGAAGGAGTCTCCGTGCTGTGCACGGGAATTCCTTCACAGAAGGTCAGTGGGGGTGGGCGGCGCGCTCGGCGTCGGCCTGGCGCTGCGCCTCGGCGCGCTGGCGCTCGGCATCGGCGCGGGCGTCGGCCGCCTGCTTTTCGGCGTCGGCCTTCTGCTGCGCGGCGTCGGCCTCGGCCTCCTCACGCTGCTCTTCGGCCGCCTGACGAGCCTGGTCGGCCTGGTCCTGGGCGTCGCCCACGGCGCCGCTGACATCGGGGGGCTCGGGCGTGTCGACGTGGGGCTGAGTGGTGGGAGTGCTCGGGATAGACGTCGGCGGGATCGTCGGCGTCGTCGGCTGCGTGACCGTCGGGATCGTCGGCATCGCCGGCTGGTCGGTCGCGGCGTTGGACAACGACAGCGTCGGCGTCCCGGTGGCGAAGTACGCCAGGATCATGGCGAGAGCGGCGCCGCCGACCCAACCGAAATGAATACGTTCCCTGAGCCACTGCATGGCGGCGAAGAGTAGTAGCGGGACTAGTCGGCGGAGGAATACGACGACGCCGATGCCGAATTTGTCTCGGCGCGCGTCTGGGCGTCCTGCGACTGCTGGGCGGCGTGCGCCTTGGCCTGATCGGCCTGCTGCTGCGCCTGCTCCACCGCCTGCTCGGCGCGCAGCCGGGCGGCGTCGACGGCGGCCTGCGCCCGCGCCTTGGCGGCGTCGGCCATGGCCTTGGCGCGTGCTCGTGCACTGGCAGCGGGGTCGACAACCGGTGCGGCCTTCGTCGACAGAGCATTCGGCGCCGCGATCGCGGGGGCGGCGCCGCCTCCATCGCCCAGGACGACCTTCGACTCGCTGTGCCCGACGCCGTACTCGACGTTGCCGCCGGTGTTCTCGATCGAAATGCCCGGCCCGCTCGCAGTGGCGGTGCCGGTGTTGACGGCGGCGTCGGCCTCGAGGGCGGCCAGTGGTGACGCCGCGACGGCGGCAACCGCCAGTCCCCGGACGACCATCTTGACCCGACCCGTACTGCGCATACGGGCAAGCGTACAGAAAAGTGAAAATATTGGCTATGGCCGATCGCCCCTGGGTCATGCGCACGTATTCCGGTCACTCGACGGCCAAGGCGTCGAACGAGTTGTACCGGACCAATCTGTCGAAGGGCCAGACCGGCTTGTCCGTCGCCTTCGACCTGCCTACACAGACCGGCTACGACCCCGACGCCCCCGAAGCCACGGGCGAGGTCGGCAAGGTCGGTGTCCCCGTCGTCCACCTCGGACACGTGGAGCAGCTGTTCGACCAGATCCCCCTCGACGAGCTGACCACGTCGATGACGATCAACGCGCCGGCGTCGTGGCTGCTGGCGCTGTATGTCGCCAATGCGGAGAACCGCGGCATCGACCCGGCGGTGCTCGGCGGCACGACGCAGAACGACATCATCAAGGAGTACTTGTCACGCGGGACCTACATCTTCCCGCCCGAGGCGTCGCGGCGGCTCACCGTCGATACCATCGCCTACACCGTGCGCCACGTGCCGCGCTGGAACCCGATCAACGTCTGCAGCTACCACCTGCAGGAGGCGGGAGCGACGCCCGTTCAGGAGCTGGCCTTCACCATGGCGACGGCGATCGGCGTGCTCGACGCCGTGCGCGAGTCGGGTCAGGTGACCGAAGAGGAACTGCCGAAGGTCGTCGAGCGCATCAGCTTCTTCGTCAACGCCGGCATCCGCTTCATCGAAGAGGTGTGCAAGATGCGCGCCTTCGGCATCTTGTGGGATCGCATCACGCGGGAGCGATACGGCGTCGAGGACCCCAAGGCGCGTCGCTTCCGTTACGCGGTGCAAGTGAACTCGCTCGGCCTCACCGAACAGCAACCTGAGAACAACGTGCAGCGCATCGTGCTCGAGATGCTCGGCGTGACGCTGTCCAAGGACGCCCGCACGCGCTCGTTGCAGCTGCCGGCGTGGAACGAGGCCCTCGGCCTCCCGCGGCCGTGGGATCAGCAGTGGGCGCTGCGCATGCAGCAGATCCTCGCCTTCGAGACCGACCTGCTCGAGTACGACGACATCTTCAACGGTTCGCACGTGATCGAGGCGCGCACGACGGAATTGGTCGACGCTGCCACCGCCGAACTCGACGAGATCCTCGCCCTCGGGGGCGCCTTCGAGGCGATCGAGGAGATGAAGGCGCGCCTGGTGCGGTCACAAGCGGCGCGGGCGCGCCGCATCGAAGTCGGCGAGCAAAAGGTCGTCGGCGTGAACTGCTTCACCGAAACCGCGGACTCCCCGCTTGAAGGCGAGGGCGCGATCTTGAAGGTCGACCCGGCCGTCGAAGTCGCGGCCAAGGAAGACCTGAAGGCCTGGAAGGCGGCGCGCGACAACGCGGCCGTCGAAGCCGCGCTGGCCGAGCTCAAGCGCGTCGCCGCCACCGACGAGAACATCCTCCCGGCGACGATCGCACTGGCCCACGCCGGCGGCACCACCGGTGAGTGGGGCGCCGCTTTGCGCGAGGTGTTCGGCGAGTACCGCGCCCCGACCGGCGTGGCGGGCGCCGTCGGCGGCCGCGGCGAGGAGATGGCCCCGACCGTCGCCAAGGTCAAGGCGCTCGCCGGCGGGCCGCCGCGGTTCCTCGTCGCCAAGCCCGGCCTCGACGGCCACTCCAACGGCGCCGAGCAGGTGGCCGTGGCCGCGCGCGACGCCGGCTTCGAGGTCGTGTACCAAGGCATCCGCCTCACCCCCCAGCAGATCGCGGATGCCGCCCGCGACGAAGACGTCGACGTGGTCGGTCTGTCGATCCTGTCGGGCGGTCACCTCGAACTCGTTCCCGAAGTGCTGCGCTTGCTGCGCGCCGAGGGCGTGGACGCGCCCGTGATCGTCGGCGGCATCATCCCCGACGAGGACGCCGCCAAGCTGCTCGAGAACGGCGTCGCGGCGGTGTACACGCCGAAGGACTACGCACTCGCCGAGATGATGGGCGAAGTCGTCGACCTCGTCGCCAAGTACCGCGCCACCAACGCCGCCTAGCGCGCAGGATGCGCCCGCCGGCGGTCCATAACTACGCCGCGAGTGACGACTTCGTGCCTCCGGTCGCAGGCGGTGGTGTCATCGTTCCGGGATCGGTGCCGCCGCCGTCGAGGCGGAACGGCGGGTACTCGTCGCGCATCAGTGAGACGTAGGCCAGCACGCGGAAACACCAGCGGTTGAGGCCCATGATGAGGTCGAACAGCGACTGCGGGTACTCGCGCTTCACTGCGTTGATGACGATGGCGACGAGCGACAGCAACGAAATGAGTCCCCCACCGCTGGCGGCGCGCCACCCTCCGTTCCAGCCCAAGCCCCAACCGCCCGCGAGCACGGCGACGATCAGGATGTGCGGGAGGGCCAGCAGCCACCACTTCACCAGCACGAGTCCCTGCGACAGGTGCTCGGGGTAGTCGACCGTGAAGTCGGCGGGATAGTCGGGATCGGGCTGGAGCGAGAACGGCGGGTACTGGTCGGTGCCGAACCCGCTGAGGGCGTAGTACGACACCCGCCAACTCCAGCGCATCACGCCGAGGTTGAAGTCGAAGATGCTGCGCGGGTAGCGCCCGGTGAAGAGGATGTTCACGCCGGCGACGATCGTGAGCACTGTCACTGCGATCCAGAGGAAGAAGAGCACGACGACGTGCGGGATCACGAGGATCCACTTGACGAGCCACAACCAGCGTCCCGGGTTGTCCAGGCGGGCGTCGAGGCGAGCGGGATAGGCGTTCTGCGCGTTCGCTTCCATGCACCCAGCCAACGCCGTGCGGACGCTCACGAGATAGGGCCGAACGGCCTGTTGTCGGGCGTCGTTGGGCGCCTAACCTGCCGCCATGGCCGACCGCCGAGACCCCGCCGCCAAAGTCGTCAACTTCCTGCACCGCAGTTTGTTCACCGCGACGCGGGGCAAGGTCGGCGGCAAGGTCATGAACATGGAGGCCGTGGTCCTTACGACGACCGGGCGCAAGACCGGCGAGAAGCGTCAGACGATGTTGACGGCGCCCATCGTCGACGGCGACACGATCTACCTTGTCGCGTCTTGGGGCGGCGGGCCCAAGCACCCGATGTGGTTCCTGAACCTTCAGGCCAACGCCAACGTCGAGATCACACGCCACGGCACCGACACCAAGCCGATGGTGGCCCGCATCCTCTCGCACGAGGAGAAGGAAGCGATCTGGCCGCGCATCACCTCCGCGTACAACGGCTACGCCGGCTATCAGGAAAAGACCGACCGCGACATCCCCGTCATCGAGTTCACGCCGGCGTAAGGCGGGCGCGCGCGTCGCCGTGGCACGCGTGCAGTGACATCGGGGCGTCGCGCACCCACAGACGCTCCACTTCGATGCCGTCCCACGCGTCGGGCATGGCGACGGGTCGCGCGCACCACGACGCCGGTTCGCCGGGACCCACCGCGATGCCGGGCAAGCCGTAGAGCAACGCCATGAGGAAGCCAGCCGCATTGGCGAGGAACGGTCCGCTCACGGGTTGTTCGGGGAACCGGTCGTGGCGGTACTCGTGCATCACGTTGAACCGCGACGAGCAGAACTTGGCGTAGCCCTCGTCGAACAGGCGCGTCGCCTCCGCCCGGTCGCCGGCGCGCGCCGCCCACGCGCCGAGGAGCGCGGAGAGCATCGGGCTGCCGACGTACTCGTCGGCCATGTCGAGGTAGAAGCGCAGGGTCGCCGCCTCGACCTCGGGATGCAACGTGTAACCGAGCGGGAAGACGCCAGCGAGCGCCGCCGGAGTCGCCCCCTTTTCCTCGTCGGGGTCGTAGCCGTCGTGGTCCACGACGACGTTGTCGCGCACGGGCAGCACGAGGCCGTCGCGCATCGAGCGCCACGCGGCGGGCGCGTCGACGCCAAGGCGCTCGGCGCACCACAGCGCGTCGTCGAGCGCCACGGTCGCGCTCATGTTCACGAAGGCGCTGTTGTCCGCCGGCTCCTTGCGCTCCGCGATCCCCATCGCCTCACGGATTTCCCAGCCCCGGCTGGTACGCACCGCGCGGCTGACCAACCAGTCGGCACATCCGGCCAGCACCGGCCACGCCTTGTCGCGCAAGAACACGTCGTCGCCCCGTGCATGCGCGAGTTGGGCGAAGGCGTGGGCGACGTCGGCCGACACGTGGTGCTCGTAGGCCGACGCCGTTCCGAGCGCTGGCGCGGCTTCCTCGCCTCGTGACGGGCTGGCCTCCCACGGGAACTGCACCCCGGTGTACCCGCCGAGGCGGGCGTTCTCGCGCGCGGCTTCGAGGCAGCGGGAGCGGAAGTCGAGCAGCGCCCGGGCGGCGGGTGGTGACGTCAGGGTGAGCGGCGCGACGATGAACGTGTCGACGTCCCACATCACGTGGCCGTAGTAGTAGTGGTAGCCGTACCACTGCGCCAGGCCGAACGGGTGCGTGCTGAGCGAGCCGGGATGCGTCGATGTGTGGACGTAGAAGAACGCGGCGTCGACCATTTCCTGCCAGCGCCGCTCGGCGCCGCTCAGGAACGGCCGCGCCAACCACAAGTCGGCCCACGCGGCGCGGTTGTCGGAGCGCAATTGCTCGAACCCGCGTCGGTGGGCCGTGGCCACCAGCCGCACCGCCTGACGGTGAGGTTGTGCATGGTTGGCGCTCGGCACGACGGCCGTGAGGTGACGCACCGTAAGTGGCTCACCGGCCGACAGGTCGGTGGCATACGTCGTGCGCAGCGGGCGGTTCCGGCTCTCGTCGCGGGTCTGTTGCGCGAACGGGTTCGAACACTCCGTCGACATCGCCAGACCGCACGTGGCCAACTCACCCAGGGTCGACCACAGCATCACGCCGTCGACCGAGTCGTCGCCCGCGCCCGGAACCGACGTCGACCGGTAGTACCAGCTGCCCGGAACGCCACTCGGATCGATCGTCGCGGTGAGCGCCACGCGTGCGTCGCGGTCGACCGACACTGTCGTCTCCTGGGCGACGACGGACGGTTGCGTGCGCGAGCAAAACGTCAGCACCTCGACGCGCACTTCGGCGTCACCGGCGCGCACGCGCAAACGCGACGTCAGTTCGCCACAGGAGAAGTCGTAGCGCTGGTCGACGATCTCGACGCGCCCGCCGTGGTGCGACAGGCGAAAGTCGTCGACCTGGATGTCGCCGGCGAGTGGGTACGGGATCGCTGGGACGCAGGCGATCCCGGTTTCGGGGTGTTCGCCCTCGAGTCCGCTCAGCGTCGCGAAGCCGGCACGCAGCGGGACGTCGCGCACCCGCAACCCGACCACGCCGTTGCTCAGATAGGCCGGGAGTAGGTCACCGTCGGGCTGCGTGACGGGAGCGGGGCTCAGCGGCACTGCCATAGAACACGCGTGCCCGCCGCGTGGCGCTTCTAGTCAGCAGACGACGAAGCAGCGGTCCTTCATCTCGCCGAACGAGTACTGCGGGTACAGGCCGCCGAACATCGCCCGCGTCCGCTCGGTCCACTCCAGTGCCTCGGACGACGCGATGCGGTGCATTACCTGGAGGATGCCGCCTTCGAAGACGCGGTACTCGGCCCACGCGCCGGGGAAGTCCTTGGTGGCCGACACTTCGACCCACGGCACCTGATCGGTCGATGGGATGAGTCGCACGCGGTTGCGGTGGGTGTGACCGGCGAAGTAGCCGCGCAGATTCGCATGACGGGTGAAGACGTCGACCAGCTGCTCGGAGTCGTCGGGCGAGATGCCGAAGTACGTCGGCTCGCGCGTCTTCGACGCCGGCGACCACACGTGATGGTGACCGAAGACGAGGACGGTCTGATCGGTGCGCGCTGCCAACTCGTCGAGCCATTCGAGCTGCGCCAGCGACACTTGGCCGGTGCTGTGGCGCGGGATGACGGTGTCGAGCACGGCGAGAGTGACGCCGGGCAGCACGACTTCGATCGGCGCGTCGGCGGCGAAGGTCTCGCCGAAGTAGCCGTCGTGGTTGCCGCGCACGTGGACGAGCCTGTCGCCGAAGGCGTGGCCGTAGCAGGCCATGAACTGGTCGTACTCGGCGATCGACCCGTGGGTCGTGAGGTCGCCCTTGGCCACGACGGCTGCCGGATCGATGGCGGCGATCTCGGCGACCGCTGAGGTGTTCATCGTCTCGGGGTACGGCGTTTCCCCCTCGTCCACCGACAGGATCGGGCCGAGGTCCATGCCCTCGATGACGCCGCACTCCGTCTCGCCGAAGTGCACGTCGTTGACGGTGGCGAACCGGCACAGCAACTCGCCGCCCGGGTGCGGCAGCGTGCGGCCCACGACGCCGTCGAAGTCGAACGCTGCGTCGGACGCCAGGTCGTCGTACCGGGTGACCTCGGTGCCGTCGAAGACGACGGCGGTCGACTCTGAGACCGTGGTGAGTTCAGGCGCCATAGAGGCGCCAACTTAGAACCGCGGGCGGGCGCGGTTGACCGGAACCGGCGCGTTCCAGTGCCGGCCGCTGAAACGCCATGACGGCGCCTCGTTCTCCTTGCGCCGCGGACCTGTCACGACGACGGCCCGGGGCCACACCGCGTCGACCGCCGCCACGATCACCGCCAGCACGTCAGAGGTCGGCTCTGAAATCGGCATTACAGCGGCGTGTTCCCGTGCTTGCGGTTGGGCAGTTCCTCGCGCTTGGAGCGCAGGAGGTTGAGGGCCCGGCACAACACGATGCGCGTCTCGGCGGGGTCGATCACGTCGTCGACGTAGCCGCGCTCCGCCGCGCCGTACGGGTTGACGTAGGTCTCGACGTAGTCGTCGACCAGCTCGGCCTTGCGCTTGACCGGGTCCTCGGCGGCGGCCAGCTCGCGGCGGTACAGCAGGTCGACGGCGCCCGATGGGCCCATGACCGCGAACTCCGCCGACGGCCACGCGTAGGCGAGGTCGCAGCCGATCGACTTGGAGTTCATGACGACGTAGGCGCCGCCGTACGCCTTGCGGGTGACGATCTGTACGCGAGGCACCGTCGCCTCGCAGTACGCGTAGAGCAGCTTGGCGCCGTGGCGGATGATGCCGCCGTACTCCTGCTCGGTGCCGGGCAGGAAGCCGGGCACGTCGACGAAGGTGACGAGCGGGATGTTGAAGGCGTCGCAGGTGCGCACGAAGCGGGCGGCCTTCTCCGACGAGTCGATGTCGAGGACGCCGGCAATGATCTGAGGCTGGTTGCCCACGACGCCCACCACGTGGCCGTCGATGCGGGCGTAACCACACACGATGTTCTTGGCCCACAGCGCGTGGTACTCGAAGAACTCACCGTCGTCGACGACCGACGCGATGACCTTCTTCATGTCGTAGGGCTGGTTCGAGTTCGGCGGCAGGATTTCGACGAGATCGTCGCAGCGACGATCGGGCGCGTCGCCGGGCGTGAAGTAGGGCGGCTCTTCGAGGTTGTTCGTCGGCAGGAACGACAGCAGGTAACGAACCTGGTCGAGGCACGCCTTCTCGTCGGGCGTCACGAAGGTGGCGACGCCCGACTTCGTGGCGTGCGTCATGGCGCCGCCCAGTTCTTCGAGGGTGACGTCTTCACCCGTCACCGACTTCACGACGTCGGGTCCGGTGATCGCCATGTGCGACGTGCCGTTGACCATGAAGATGAAGTCCGTCATCGCGGGGCTGTAGACGGCGCCGCCGGCGCACGGGCCCATCATCACCGAGATCTGCGGGATGACGCCCGACGCCGTGACGTTGCGGAAGAAGATGCCGCCGTACATGGCAAGCGACACGACGCCTTCCTGGATGCGGGCGCCGGCGCCGTCGTTGATGCCGATCATCGGCACGCCGACCGACGCCGCCAGGTCCATCACCTTGTGGATCTTCTCGGCGAAGACCTCGCCCAGCGCGCCGCCGAAAAGCGTGAAGTCCTGCGAGAAGACGCACACCCGGCGGCCGTCAATCGTGCCGAAGCCGGTGATGACGCCGTCGGTGTAGGGCCGCGTGTTCTCGATACCCATGCCGCTGGCGCGGTGGCGCGCCAGCATGTCGAGCTCTTGGAACGAATCGGGGTCGAGCAGGTACTCCACGCGCTCGCGCGCCGTCATCTTGCCCTTGCTGTGCTGGCGCTCGAGCTGGCGGGGTTCGGCGGGGTTGCGGGCCGCTTCCTTTCGCGCCGCGAGATCCTCCAGGCGCTCCGACATCGGATGTTCCATGCGGCGAGCGTAGAAGATGGAGTCGTGTCGACAACGAGCCGAGAACCGGTCGATCCCGGGCCGTGCCGGTGGGAACTGCCCGATCCGACCGACACCGATCACGTCGGCCTCGCCGGGGTCGGGGCCGATCTGGAGCCGTCGACGCTCATCGCCGCCTATCGCCGCGGCCTGTTCCCCATGCCGATCGGCGAGGGCCACCGGACCGGCATCGGCTGGTGGTCACCCGATCCCCGCGGCGTCATCCCGCTCGACGGGCTCATCGTCAGCCGGTCACTGCGCAAGGCGACGGCGCGTTTCGACATCCGCGTCGACACCGCCTTCGCCGAGGTCGTGCGGGCCTGCGCCGACCCACGCCGCGCCGGTGGGTGGATCAACGGCGCCATCGCCGAGGCCTACGGCGAGTTGCACCGCCTCGGCTGGGCGCACTCGGTCGAGGCGTGGACGGTCGCCACGGGCGAACTCGCCGGTGGGCTCTACGGCGTCGCCGTCGGCGGCCTGTTCGCCGGCGAGTCGATGTTCCACTGGCGCACCGACGCCTCGAAAGTCGCCCTCGTCGGTCTGGTCGAACGACTCGCGGCCGGTGGCGGGGTGCTGCTCGACTGCCAGTGGCAGACCCAGCATCTGATGTCGCTCGGGTGCGTCAACGTCCCCCGGCGCGAGTATCTGGAGCGCCTCCGCGAGGCGATCGAGCGGCCCCAATTGTCATTGGGGTGAGCGTGACCCTAGAATTATGATGTGTTTAGTCGGGAATTGCGCCGAGCCGCCGTCTGCCTCGTCGCGTTCGCCGTCATCCTCGGCTTGCCCCGGCCAGCCGGGGCGGAAACAGATGACCTCGTCGGCAGTTTCCGCCTGACGCCCGGCGCCTGCGCGTCGGGCGCGCCCAGCGGCAGCTACTTCCGCATGGTGCAGCCGAGTGGGTCGGTGCAGAACGGCCCCTTCGTCGCCAACGGCGACTCGACGTGCTCTGACCAGACCTACACCCTCGCCGCCCCGGGTTCCGACGGCGGCTTCGTGACCGGCGCCTACCAGCCGACGCCGTCGCCCGCCTTCGACGGGTCGGGCAACAGCCTGGCGACGCGCATCGTCGTGCCGGCCACGTTCTTCGGCGTGCAGTTCGGCCTCTCCACCGACCCGACCGACCGCCAGACGGGCAAGTCGGTGCCGCCGCTGTCGCTGCGGGCCGACGCGTCCGGTCATCTCTCGGGCGACCTGCGGGCCTGGGCGGCCACGTGGAACAAGCAGGACTTCAACCAGGGCGCACCCAAGCCCGACGGCTCGGCGCCGGGGCTCACGACCGCAGCACACGGCACCTATGACGCCTCCAGCGGCGCGTTCGTTCTCGAGTGGGCGAGCACGGTCGTGGGCGGGCCGTTCAACGACTTCACCGGCGTGTGGCATCTGACCGGCACGTTCCGGGCGGCGGGCGCGGCGGCCGCGACGTCGGGCGGGGCGACACCGGGCAAAGCCGCGGCGGCGGGCAGCACCAAGACGAACAACGCGATCACCGCCACGACCCTGCCGACACAGGTCGAGGCGGCGGCGACCGACAACACCGTGCCGCCCGCCGCGTCGGGCGGCGGCACGCAACTCGTGGGTGCGGTCAAAGCGAAGGGGTGGCTGCCGCCGGCGTGGCTCATCGTGCTGACGTCGATCCTCGGCGTGGGCGCCGCTGTCACCCTCCTGGTGCCGACACGGACCGACGACCCCGACAACGACCCCGACGACTTCATGCGGGTTACGGGACACCGCCGTTCCACAACCCGCACGAAGTCGCGTAAGGGCCCGACGTTGACCGCGCTGGCGATCGGCGTCGGCTTGGCGCTCGCCCCGGTCGGGTTTCAGATGTTCACGCGGGCGCCCAAGGGCGGCGACATGATCACGTCGTTCGGGCCGTACATGACGGCGCAGAAGATCGACAGCTTCTCGGGCTTCATGCGCGACATCGACAAGGCCAACACGGAGGTCGCCCCGTACGCGGCGAAATATCCCGGCGTCGCCGCGCTCAACCGGCAGTGGCCGGCCATCGACCACGACATGACCGACATGCTCACGACGATGCGCGGCGACATCCCGAAGTACGACGGGGTTGCCGCCCTGCCACCGTTCGTGTTGTTCCCGTGGTTCTTCGTGCTGCCCGGCGTGATGATCGCGGCCGTCGCCGCGTGGCTGTTGTTCGGCGGCGTGAAACGCGCGCGGCTCACCGCGCTGGCGCTGCTCGGCGTCGGACTGATCGCCGCCCCGGCCATGTTCCAGATGTTCAGTCGCGCCCCGCACGGCGCCGAGATGATCAACGACTTCAAGCCGCTGATGACCCCGGCCAAGGTGACCCACGTCCAGGGCTACTTCCTCACCATCGGCCTCGCCGAGGGTGACCTGCGCAACAAGGTGGTGCCGGCCGAGACGGCGGCTGGTCACGCGCTGCCGGCGGCGAGCGCGCTGAGCGCCGAGTGGCCCAAGCAGTCGGGCCAGATGGCGCCAATGATCGCCGCGATGGCCGACAACCTCGACAACTTCAACGCCGTCGTCGCGCTCCCGCCGTTCTGGTTGTTCCCGTGGTTCTTCGTGCTGCCCGGAATCCTCGTGATCGGCGCAGCGTTACTTGTCTGGCGATCCGCTCAGGAGGATGGTTCCGTGCCCAATCTCATCGGCTTTCCCAATCCGGTCAACGAAGTGTCGGCGCGGCTGGTTGCGACCGGCGTCGTGCTGATGGCCGTCGCCGCGATCGTCTTCGACGCGCAGTGGCTCCTGCCGGTGCTCTTCTACGGCTTCGTCGCCCGGGTGCTGACGGGTCCCAAGCTCAGCCCGCTCGGCCAGCTCGTGACGCGCCAGATCACGCCGCGCTTGCCCTTCAAGGAGAAGCTCGTCGCCGGACCGCCGAAGCGGTTTGCCCAGGCGATGGGTGTGACGTTCTCGGGCACCGCCTTGCTGCTGGCGTTGACGGGTCACTGGTTCGGTGCCCAGGTCGTGCTCGGCTTGCTCGTGTTCGCCGCGTCGCTCGAGGCCTTCGTCGGCTACTGCCTCGGCTGCAAGATCTTCGGCATCCTCATGCGCTTCGGCATCGTGCCCGAAGAGGTGTGCGAGGAGTGCAACAACGTCGGGCTGCGCATCGTCGACCTCAAGCGCGCCGAGGCCAACATGACCGCCGAAATGACCGCCGAAATGACCGCTGCCAAGTGACCGCGACGCGCACGCGCGCCGTTGCTGTCGTCGTCATCGTGATTGCGTTCGTGGCGCTGGCGACGTTCGCGTTGCTGGCCCGCGCCTACCGCCCGGGTCGCGACGGAGTGCGCGTGCCCGACGGCTCGCTCGGCATCACGACGCCGCGACTGGCCCAGCCGATCGCGGCGTCGTTGCCCGAACCGGCGCCGGCCGTCTTGGGCGCCGCGCTGGACGCGCCCGCGCTGAGCACCCGCGCGCCCGCGCCGAGCGCACCCGACTCCCCGCCCGCGCCCTCGAGCCGCGGCGGCAGCGTGGCGCTCGCCGCCTGCGAGCTCGGCCTGCCCGTGCCGATGCAGCAAGCGGGGCTCGCCAACCTCGTCACCCTCGTGCCGGCGTTCGGGCCGTTCTCTCCCGAGGCGTTCGCCATGGTGCCGGCGTTCGCGCCGGCGTTCCCGCTGTTCGGCCCGATGATCATCGCCGGGGGCCAGCAACTCGACGCCCACGCCGATCAGGTCAACACCGCCATCGCCGTGCTGCACCCACTCGAGCAGCGCGGCTTCGACACGCTGGCGCCGGTCTACGGCCCGCACCGCGACCAGGTGCTCGCCGGCGAGACGCAGGTGGCCTCGACGGTCGAACCCGGCGTCGCCGCCTTTGCCGCGTTGCCCGGTGCCACGTGCCTGCCCGCCGCGCTGGCCCTCGTCTTCTAGCTGGCGAGGTTGTGGGCGCGAGCGACTATCGCCGCGCCGTCGAACTGCGTGGCGACTGACGCCAGTTCCGGTGTCGGGCCCTGCCACTCGAGGTCCTTCACGTCGTCGAGCAGCGTGCGGTCGACGCGCAGAGTCGCCAGCTCCTTGAACAGCCCGACGAGGTCGCGATGGGTGGCGAGGGTCGACGCCAGCGTGCCGCCGCCGCGCACCGTCACTTCCCACTGGCCGGGCGCGTCGGGGATCGCTTCGATGTGCTTGTAGTGCTTGAGGAGCGCGGCCGCCGTCTTGGCCCCGAAACCGGGCAGGCCGGGGAAGCCGTCGGCGCTGTCGCCGACCAGCGCGAGGTAGTCGGGGATCGACGCCGGATCGACACCGAACTTCTCGCGCACGCCGTCGGCATTGATGACCTTGCCGGCGCGGCGGTCGACCTGGATGACGCGCTCGTCCTCGCGCACGCACTGGCCGAGGTCCTTGTCAGGCGTCCAGATGACCACCTGCTCGACGGTCTCGTCCTCGGCCGCGACGGCGGCGACCGTGGCCAGCGCGTCGTCGGCTTCGAGCTCGACCATGGCGAAGGTGGCGACGCCCATCGCCACCAGCGCGTCCTCCAGCAGGCCGAACACCGAGAGCAACTCGGGATCCATGCCGGCCGACGTCTTGTAGCCGGTCCACAGCGTGTTGCGGAAGCTTTCGATGACGTGGTCGGTCGCCACCGCGATGTGCGATCCGCCGTCCTGGATCTGTTGCAGCACCGTGGACAGCACGCCGCGCACCGCGGCGGTGCCGGTACGCGTCGACTCGTCGCGCTGGCCGTAGAAATGACGGAACAGTTCGTACGTTCCGTCGATGAGATGAACGCGGATCACGAGAGCAGCGAGACGATGGCCTCGGCGGTGCGCTGCGGCGCCTCGAGCATCGGGAAGTGGCCGACGTCGTCGAAGGTGATGCGCCGCGCGTCCGGCCGCGCCTCGAGCAGCTTGTCGGTCATCGGGTAGACGGCGACTGGGTCGAGGGCGCCCCACACCACGCCGAGGGGCGACGGGTGTTTCTCGATGGCACCGGTAAAGCGCGACTCTTCGGCGCGGCGATCCTCGATGTAGCGGATCGTGCGCGCCAGCAACCGCTCGCCCTGCTTGTGCGACATGAACGCCCACAGTGCCGCGAGGTCGTCGGCCGCCGGTTGGTTCGTCGGTGAGCAGATAGCGGCCAGCGAGGCCTGGAACGCCGAGCCATCGCCGCCCCACCCTTCGTCGAGCAACGCGTCGGGCGCGGCCAGGAGGAACTGCTGGCCATTGGTGAGCTGCGCCATGTCGATGTAGACCGAGCCGTTGGTGATGACGCGCTCGCTGATGGCGAAGTCGAGCGCGCCTTCGATGTCGCGGGCGAGGATCTCGCCGCCGACGGTGTCGCCCATGTCGTGGGTGACGAGGGCGACGCTCTCGATGCCAGTGGCGTCCATCACCGCTTCGACGGCGTCGGCGTACAGGCGGATCGAGTAGCGGACGTCGGGCTTGGCCGACAGGCCGAAGCCGGGCAGATCGACGAGCACGACGCGGCGGCGGGCCGTGAACGTGGGCAGGCAGCCGTGCCAGTCATACGAGCACGATGGGTAACCGTGGATGACGAGGATCGGGTCGAGCCCGGCGTCAGCCTCGGCGTGGATGTCGGCGTAGAACACCTCGCCCATCGGCGCCTGCACGTAGGTCCCGTACGCCTCCCACGCCCCTAAGACGCTCATCCGACTATGTCCCACAGCATCTGATCGCCGCCTTCCCCGAACAGCGCCTTGGCCGGCGACTGCTTGTCGATGTGGCCGATGAGGCCGGTGTAGATCCCGTAGCCCACGAGTTGTTGCAGCCGCGGCGCGAACGTGCGCACCAGCGCCGGTGGCAGACCAAGCTGCTGGTTCTCCTGCTGGCGGATGTAGCCGGCGCAGTAGTTCATGGCGATGCCGATGCGCCGCCCGTCGGTCGTGTTGGCGCCGCCGCCGTGCCACAGCGAGCCGTGCCACACGAGCACCGAACCCTTCGCCATCTCGGCGGGAATGGTGTCGTAGGCCTGGCCGTAGTTCGGGCTGTGGTCGACCAGGTGCGTGCCCGGCATGAGCCGCGTCGCCCCGTTGGCCTCGGTGAAGTCGGTGATGGCCCACATCGAGTTGCACACCGTCGGCGGGTGCGGCTTGGGGATCGGGATCAGCTGGTCGTCGGCGTGGATCGGCTGGGCCACTTCGCCCGGCCCGATGTTGATCGACGACAACGACGACACGAGGCACCCCGGGTCGAGCACCTGCTCGACGATCGGCAGCACGTTGGGGTGCACCGGGATCTGCTCCCACACCGGGCCGTACTTGAGCAGGTTGTAGACGCGCAGCGTGTGGAGACCTTCGAAGCTGTTGGTCGACGGCTTGACGTCGAGGTCGCGTTCGAGGCGGGCGAGGTCGTCGGCGATGGCGTCGACGACGTCGAGGTCGACGGCGTTCTCGACGATCGTGTAGCCATCCTCTTCGATGCGCTTGGCGTGCTCGGTGACCGCGGCAGGATCCATCA
This sequence comes from Acidimicrobiales bacterium, assembly GCA_035546775.1. Taxonomy (NCBI): domain Bacteria; kingdom Bacillati; phylum Actinomycetota; class Acidimicrobiia; order Acidimicrobiales; species Acidimicrobiales bacterium. The sequence goes on along the minus strand of DASZWD010000014.1, from coordinate 43,973 downwards.
GCGCGCAGGGTAGCGGTACAGGGCGTTCGTTTGCGCGGTGATCAGCGAGCCGTCGGAAAGCAACCCGATGTCGCGGTCGCAGTACAGCCCCGCCATGAGGCCGCGCCAGTGCGGGGCGTCGTCGATGCCGATGTGGAGGCGGTACACCTTGTGGTGCGTGCGGCTGCACAAAAGCAGTTCGTCCTTCACCAGCACCACACCCGAGGGATTGGTGTAGGGCGGCATAACCGCCGCGAACCGGTTGCGGTGCTTGATGCTCTTGTCGCGACCGCGCGCCGCGCGTTCCTTTCCGAGGGGCAGAGCGTTGTCGGTCACCCAGATCCGGTTCCCGCGGCCGAAGCTGAACACGGGGTCGGTCCAACCGTCCGAAACGCGCGCGCCAACCTGCGTCGCCGATCCCCGCGGGTTGAGGCTGAGGAGGCGATCATGCCACCCGACGATGAGCGGCCCGTGGGGAGCGATGGCGACGTGAGCGGCGAAACGCGACGCGCCGCTGCGCCATACGTCAGTCGGCTCGCCACCGTTGGCGTAGCGCGTGATCGCGAGGTGGTGGCGGTTGTCGCGTGCGGCGACGTAGACGACGCCGTGCTGGTCGACGGTCAACGAATCGGGCTTGGTCGGCAAGTGCCGAAGCAGGGTCGGCGCGCCACCGATCCTCAGCGAATACAGGTCGAAGGTGCGCAACTCGCCGTAGACGATCTCGTCGTGCGAGCCAACGGTGAACACCACCGGCCCGTTGGGCGCAGCGATCTTCTCGGCGGCGGCGAACTTCGGTCTGTAGCGATCGACGCCGGCGTTGCACGCGCTGGCGGCCAGTGCCACCGCAGCGACGACGGTGGCGACGAGGCGCTTCAAGCGAGCAGTTGCTCGATGATTTCGACTTCGAGCGGCCAGACGCCCGCCGCCGGTAGGCGCCGCAGTAGCTCGCCCCAGCCGGGTTCGACGGCACACGCCGCCGCGATCTCGGCGCGCGCCGCGTCGACGTCGCCGCTGACGGCGAGCGCGATCGCCTGCCAGAAGCGCAGCTCGAAGTTCTCGCCCAGCACGCCGGCGTCGCCGCCGCGATACGCACGGTGGACGGCGAGGAGGCGGCGCATCTCGGCGAGCGGGTCGACGTGGTCCTCGACCCGCAGGTCGAGGTCGCGGGCCCACGGCTCGCCTTCCGCCGGCGCGATCAACATCGCCACGGACTGTTTGCCGCGGACGTCCCCGCCGGCGTCCTCGGCGGCGTCGAGGGCAGCGAGCAACCGGTCGGCGAGCGGTGCACCTTCGGCCGCCGCGAGCGCCTCGGCCATCGCCTCGGGCACACCCGCGTTGCGCATCATGTTGGCTTCGACCGTCCAGCCGTCACCGACGATGTGGCTGGCGTGCGCGATGCACAAGGCGCCGGTGTGGGCCGCCGCCACGCCGTCGGCGTCGACCATCGCCACCTGGCGCGTCTCGCGCCCGGCGTCTTCGGCGAGCAACGACGCCAGCGCCGTGGCCGCCGATTCGCCGGCCGCCATCAGCTGCAGCCCGCGCGGGCCGTAGCTGATCTCCGCCATCGCCTGCGTCGCCACCGCGCCGACACCGGGACGCGCCCAGGGCACGACAGAGCCGACGGAGAAGTAGTGCGACTGCACGGCGACGCCGAAGGCTCCCGTCTCGGCGTCGCGCACCACGAGTGAATACGTCACGGGTTGAAACCTAGGCTCGGACGCGTGGCCGCGTCCGTACGACTCTGCGTGTTGTCGTTGTCGGAACGCTCGCCTGATGGTGACGACGCCGCCTACCTCGCGTGGCACAGCCTCGATCACCTGCCCGAGCAGTACTCGATGCGCTCGCTCGTGCTCGGTCAGCGCTGGGTGTCGACGCCCGAGTGCCGCTCCGCCCGCGCCACCGGCGACGGTTCGCTCGACGCCGCCGACCACGTGGTGCAGTACCTCTTCGCCGACAAAGGCTCGCTCGAGCGCTTCTTCACCCTCGGCGCCGAGTTGCGGGAGGCCGGTCGCATGCCGCTGCGACTGCCGCCGGTCGAGTTGGCGGGGTATGCGTTCGCCGGCGCCACTTCGGCGGTAGTGCGACCGGAGGTTCTGCCGTTCCGGCCCAATCGGGGCGCGTATCTGATCGTGAGCGACGAACCCGTCGCGGTCCCCGCACTCGATGGTGTTGCCGGCGTGTGGCGGTACATCGGCGCTCGCTTCCACGAGCGTCTCGTGGACACCACGGGTCGCCACCTGACCGTTTGCTACCTCGACGGTGATCCCGTTGCCGTCGGCGCCGCGTTGTCGGACGCACTGACCCAGCCCGTGCGGTTCGCCGCCCCCTTCGTCAGCCTCACACCCTTCGACTGGACACGATCACTCCCCTAGCAACTGCTGCATCGCGTCGAGCTGCTCGATGTAGTGGTCGACGGAGTGGTGCACGAAGCGCAGCGACAACGCCGTGGCGCCGGCGTCGATCAGCCGCTGGGCGGCGGCGCGGGCGTCGTCGGGCGCACCCACGGGATCGACGGGCACATCAGTCTGTAAGACCACCTCGAAGTTCATCGGGAGGTCGTGGCGCGCCAACCACGTGGCCGCCTTGTCTGGCGCCAGCCAGAACGGGCACCAGCCGTCGCCGAGTTCGACGGCGCGTCGCAGCGACCGGGCCGAACGTCCGCCGATCCAGAACGGCACGTGCCCCTGCACCGGCGTCGGGTCGAGCACCATGTCCTCGAAGGCGTAGAAGTCGCCGTGGTACGCCGGCACCGGATCCGACAGCGCGACGCGCAACGCCCGCAGCGCGTCGTCGGCGCGCGGGCCCCGATCGTCGAAGGGCGCGTCGAGCAGCGCGAACTCCTCTTCGAGGGTGCCGACGCCGACGCCGAGCACGAGCCGGCCGTTGCTGACGCGGTCGAGCGTGCCGTACCGCTTGGCGATCGCCAGCGGGTGGTGGTAGCCGAGCACGAGCACGTCGGTGGCGAACCGGATCTGCGTCGTGCGCGCCGCCAGGAAACCGAAGGTGGCCAGCGGATCCCAGTAGCGCCCGCCGCGCACGGCGACCGCGGCCGCGGGCACCGCCACGTGCTCACTGCAGGTGAGGTGGTCGTACCCGAGGCGGTCGGCGGCCTCGGCGATGCGGGCGACGTCGTCGATGGTGCCATCGCGCTCCCAGCGGGCGTGGCCGCGGGGCACGAGGGTCAAAACCGGCGTGAGGATCCCGAGTTTCATGGCGAGGCCGTAGCCTTACGCAGCGTGGAGCCGAAGAAGGGGACGACCACGTCGAACTTCGGCGTCGGCAAGCGCGAGAACCACGACGCATCGGGCTTCTACGGCCGCTTCCGCTCCCCCGAAGTGTCGACCGATGATCGCGTGCTGCCGCCCCTTCCGGTCGCCGAGCCCCTCGTGCACGGCGACGCCCGTCACATGGACGCGGTGGCCGACGGATCGGTCGCGCTTGTCGTCACCTCGCCCCCGTACTTCGCCGGGAAGCAGTACGAGGAAGAACTGCAACGCGAGGGTGTGCCCGGTTCCTACCTCGAATTCCTGCAGTTGCTGACCGACGTGTTCGCCGAGTGCGCCCGCAAGCTCGAGCCCGGCGGTCGCATCGCGGTAAACGTCGCCAACCTCGGCCGCAAGCCCTACCGCAGCCTGTCGGCCGACGTCATCCGCATCCTCCAGGACGAGCTCGGCCTGCTGCTGCGCGGCGAGGTCGTGTGGCGCAAGAGCGAGGGCGCCAGCGGCTCGTGCGCCTGGGGCTCGTACCGCAGCGCGGCCAACCCGGTCCTGCGTGACGTGACCGAGCGCGTCGTGATCGCCAGCAAGGGCCGCTTCGATCGCGCGTTGAACGCCAAGCAACGCGCCGCCGCCGGGTTACCGCACGTCAACACGGTGAGCACCGACGACTTCATGAACCTCACACTCGACGTGTGGACGATCCCTCCGGAGTCGGCCAAGCGCGTCGGGCATCCGGCGCCGTTCCCCGTCGAACTGCCCGAGCAACTCATCCGGCTGTTCACCTACGAGGACGACCTCGTGCTCGATCCGTTCGTCGGCAGCGGCTCGGCGATGGTGGCGGCGAAGCGACTCGGCCGGCGCTACGTCGGCTACGACCTCGACGCGACGTACCTCGACGTCGCCCGCGCCCGGCTCGCCGATACCGAGCGGATCCCCGACGTTGCGGGCGAGGTCAACGCCCACCAGTTGGCGCACAAGGTGCTGGCGTCGTCGGGCTTCACCATCACCCACGAGAACTACCGCGTGCCGAAGGCCGGCGTCATCGTCGACTTCCGCGCCCTCGACGGCACCGGACGCGAGTGGCTGTTCGACGTGCCCGGCGCCAACACGTCCCACCGCCCCGGCTTGCAGACGATGGACGCAGTGTGGCGCGCCCTCGGCGTCGCCAGCGCCTGCCACGGCCGCCTCGAAGACGTGCGCGTCGTGCTGCTCACCCCCGGCCTGCCGAGGCGGCCGAGCGAGGGCGACACGGTGCTGCGCTCCGCCGGACCGAGCGCGGTCTTCGACGTGATCTCCACCGTCGACGACGCCCACATCGCGCGGCTGGCGTCCTACGCCACCGGCGCGGCGGTTCACCCATCCCCCGGCTTCTGGACGCCAGCGGACCTCGCGCGCTAGCCGTGTGCGGAGTTGCCCCGGCGAAAGCCGGAGCAACTCCGCACACGACATCAGGCGGGGTGGGTTCCTAGGACTTCGAGGTCGCCGATGTCGGCTTCGTCGATCTCGCGCGGGTCCTGGTTCAGCGTCGTCACCCCGACGGACTCGTCGGTCATCAGTTCGTACGCGGTCTTGACGTCGAGCTTGGAGCCCCGCGTCACGGCGGTGGTGAGGTCGCGCAGGCCGACGAGCGGGTCCATCGTCTCGATCGGGTAGTCGCTGCCGCAGATGACGCGGGCGCCGGCGCGCAGCAGTCCTTGCCAGTCGTAGGACCGCTTCCACCGCTCGTCGCCGAGGGCGGCGGCCGCCGACTCGCGATCGCTCACGGCGAAGCTCGGCTGGATGCATGCGGTGACGCCCTGATCGGCGAAGCGGTCGATGATGGCGGGCGACAGCACCTGCGCGTGCTCGATGCGCGCCCCGTTGGCGAGGGCCGCGTCCTTGTCGCCGTCGAAAATCATCTCGTAGGCGTCGAGCACGGCGATGGCGGCGCGGTCGCCGATGGCGTGGGTGGCGATCGTCCAGCCGGCTTCGGCCAGCGGGGCGGCGGCGCGGGCCAACTTGAGCGGTTCCCAGAACAGCACGCCGTCGTCTTTCGGGTGCACGTCGGCGAAGGGCGCACACAGCGCGCACGTGCGGGGGCCCACCCAACCGTCGGCGTAGAACTTGACGCCGATCACGTCGAGGTCCGGATCCTTGGTGCGGTCGCGCATGCCTTCGGCCGCCAGCCCGCTGGCGACGAGGACGCGCACGCGGCACGGGAGACGATCGGTGTCGCGGCGGCGCAGCAGTGTGTCGAAATACTCCCAGTCGTGCATGCCGGCTTCGGTGATCTGGCAGATGCCCAGTTCCGCGGCGCGCGTGAGTCCCGCCATCAACTGCGCGTCGAGCCTCTCGTCGAGCCACTCACCCGCCGCGTCCATCGGCGTCTGCCCGGCGGCGACCAACGACCGGTGGTATTGCGCGATCGACTCGGGCGAGGTGTAGTCGTAGGGCGGCTTCACCTGCGCGCAGACGCGCAGCAGGTGGGTGTGGTGGTCGACGAAACCGGGACCGTTAAACGCCATCGGGCTCGGACCATAACGTTCGGCTGTGGCCAAGCACGACGCCTCCAACTGGAACTCCCAAGCCGAACTGGTGCTGTCCAGCACCGGTTTCCGGTTCTGGACAGGACCAGTTCGGAGAGGTGGGAGCTACAGGCAGGACTTGATGGCGTCGACGAGGCCGATCGTGCGCGGGTCGCCCGACAGGTTCGTCGACATCTTGTTCATCACGTAGCCGTAACCGATGCCGGCGTCGGGGTCGGCAAATCCGAGGGAGCCACCGGCGCCGGCGTGACCGAACGAGCGGGGCCCGAACAGCGGCGAGAAGTCCGACTCCAGGAAAAAGCCGAGGCCGAAGCGCGTCGGGATCATGAGCACGGCGTCGGGGCCGTTGGATTGCTCGACGATGGCGTTGGCCACGGTCTCGTCGTTCATCAAACGGACGCCATCGACCTCGCCGATCTGGGCGGCGTACATCTTGGCCAACGAGCGCGCCGTCGTGATGCCGTTGGCCGCGGGAATCTCCGCCGCGTGATTGGCCCTTGAGTTGAAGTCCATCGCCGGTTGCGTGACGCCGGTGAGGGCGCGGTTCGACAGGGAGTTCGGGTCCATGAACGCCTGCACGATCGGACGCATCTCTTCGGGCAACGCGGAGATGTCGAAGTCCTTGAACATCGAGCGCTGCTCTTCGGTGGCGCCGAGTTGGAACGAGATGAGCTTGGTCACCCGCGGCTCCTCCGACGCGGGCAAGCCGATCCAGAAGTCGAGCCCGAGCGGCTCGGCCACGTTCTCGCGGAAGAACGTGCCGAGCGACTTGCCGCTGATGCGCTTGACGACCTCGCCCACGAGATTGCCGTAGGTCACGGCGTGATAGCCGTGCTTCGTGCCCGGCTCCCACTCCGGCTTCTTGGCCGCCAGCGCCTGGGCCACCGGCTCCCAGGCGTAGTACTCCTCGGGCGTGAGCGGCGAGTCGAGCACCGGCAGGCCGACGCGGTGCGACAGCAGCCAGCGCACCGGCACGTTTTCCTTGCCGTTGGCCTTGAACTCGGGCCAGTACTCGGCGACGGGCGCGTCGAAGTCGAGATCGCCCCGCTGGGCCAGCAGGTGCGCGCAAATGGCGGTAGCGCCTTTCGTCGTCGAGAACACCAGCTGCAGCGTGTCCTCGTTCCACGCCGCGCCCGTGTCCTGGTTGGCGACGCCGCCCCACAGGTCGACGACCTTCTCACCGTCCTTGTACAGCGCGAACGCGGCGCCGACGTCGCCGTGCTGATCGAAGTTCGCCTGGAACGCGTCGCGCACCGGCTCGAAACCCGGGGCGACCTCGCCGTGAATCTCCGTCATGACAGACATCCCTTCAATGCTTGGATAATTGCGTGCGGGCGGGGGTCGGCGTTGATGCCCTGATTCATCTGGTTCATCACGTAGCCGAACGCGATGCCCGATTCGGGGTCAGCGAAGCCGAGTGAGCCGCCGGCGCCGTCGTGGCCGAACGAGCCGGAACCGAAATACGGCACGTCGGGCCCGTCGAGCATGAAGCCCAGGGCGAAGCGGGTGATCTTGCGCAACACCTCGTCCTTGCCGTTCGACTGCTCGGTGGTGACGGTCGCCACGGTGGACGGGTCGAGCACGCGCACACCGTCCACCTCGCCGATGAGACTGGCGTAGAAGCGGGCGAGGCCCCGGGCAGTGCAGATGCCGTTCGCGGCGGGGATCTCCGCCGCGTGCACCGCGGGCGAATCGAGATCGAGCGCCGGCTTGGCGAAGTTGAACGTGTGGGAGATCAACGAGGTCGGATCCATGATTCCCGCGACGAGTTCCTTGATGTCGTCGGTCATGGCGACGTTGCCCGCCGGCGGCGCGCCTTGCACCAACTTGGTGACGCGGTGTTCTTCCGATTGGGGCAAACCGATGAAGAATTCGGCGCCGATCGGGTTGGCGATCTCCTCCGCGAAGAATTGCCCGAGCGACTTGCCGCTGATGCGCCGCACCACTTCGCCCACGAGATGGCCGTAGGTGAAGGCGTGGTAGCCGTGCTTGGTTCCGGGCTCCCACCACGGCTTCTGCGCCGCCAGCGCGTCGACCACGGGATCCCAGGCGCACACCTGCTCGGGCGTCAGCGGCTCGTCGAGCGCCGGCAACCCGGCGCGGTGGCACAGCAGCCAGCGCACCGGGATGCGGTCCTTGCCCTCGGCTTTGAACTCGGGCCAGTACTCCGCGACGGGCGCGTCGACGTCGAGCAAGCCGCGCTGCATGAGCAACGCGGCGCAGGCCGCCGTCGCGCCCTTCGTCGTCGAGAACACCAACTGGAGCGTGTCGTCGTTCCACGGGGCGCCCGTGTCCTTGTCGGCGACACCACCCCACACGTCGACGATCTTCACGCCGTCCTTGAAGATCGCCGCCGCCGCGCCGAGTTCAGCGCCGCGCGCGAAGTTGGCGACGAACGCGTCGCGGACCGGCTCGAAACCCGGCGCGACATCCCCCCCGATGTCCACGCCGGTTACTCCTGGACGAGTTCGATGAGCGTGCCGAAGGAGCCCTTGGGGTGCACGAAGGCGACGGTCGTGCCGCGCGAGCCAGGACGCGGCGCCTTGTCGATGCCGGTGCCACCGGCGGCGACGATGGCCTCGAGTGCCTTGGCGCAGTCGTCGACGCGGTAGCCGACGTGGTGCAGGCCCTCACCGCGCTTCTCAATCGCTTTGGCGACGGGCGAGTCCGGGCGCGTGGGCGTGAGCAGCTGGATATAGCTCTCGGCCACCTTCAGCAACGCTTCTTCGACGCCGTCGGATTCGACGACCTCACGATGGTCGACGGTCGCGCCGAAGGCGTCTTGGTAGTACTTGATCGCGGCTTCGAGGTCGTTGACGGCGATGGCGACGTGGTCGATTTCGGTCAGCAGCATCTACAGCAACCCCTTCACCGAGTCGGGCATCTCCTCGGCGATGCGGATGATCGGGATACCCGTCTGCGTGTTGTCGTGCATCTCCTTGAAGCAACGGGGCAGATCCTCGAACGAGTAGATCTCCTTGTGCACCGTCGGGCGGAAGACCTTGCCGTACAGCTCGGTCGCCGCTTCGCAACCCAGCGGCGTCTCGTAGTGCGTGTGGTCGATCGTGACCTGCTTCACCGACATGACCGTCGAGTTGTAGGTGACGACCTGGCTGAGCTGCCAGCCCGCCGACACGTTGACGCCCATGCGGGCGGCCACGGCGAGGCCCGCCTCGAACACCGGGCCGCGCAGCATGTCGCACACCGCGTGGAAGTCCTCGCCGCCGGTGATCTGCGAGCAGTGCTTGCGGAACGCCTTGATGTCGTCCTTCGACGCGAAGCGGTTGAACTGCTTCTGGTCGATGCCGACGATGCCCTGCTTCTCGAGCGCCTCACGTCGCTCGGGCGAGCCGGAGCAGAAGTAGGCGTTGTGGCCCTCGGCCTTGGCGAGCTGCAGGAATAGTTCCGACACGCCGCCGCCGAAGCCGAGCACGTTGATCGTGGCGCGGCGCTCGTAGGGCACCTTGACGCGATAGATGCCGATGGCGCGACGCCACAGGTGGTACGCCGTCGGCGCCCGCAGCGGCAGCGCCGCCATCTCCCACAGGTTGAGCCCGCAGTCGAGCGGCGCCTTGATCAGTTGCCAGTCGCCGACGACGGCTTCCTCGCCGTACCAGCCGATCGACTCGGGCTGGTCGTAGGCCCAAATGCGCAGCGGATAGCCGTACTCGTCGGGCTCGCCGTTGCAGTGCGTGATGACGATGTCGCCGGGCGTGAACTTGGTGACGTTGCCACCGACCTCGACCACCTCACCGAGCGCCGAGTTGCCCGGGTAGATCTTGCCGCCGCGGGCCTCGGCGATGTTGATGGTGTCGGCGAGCGCCGCGTGGTTGATGTTGTGCTCGGCGGACACGGCGAGCACCTTGAAGCGCACGTCGTTCGGACCGACGTCGCGCAACTCGAGCTTGTCGAGGTGGACGACGTTGGTGATGTCCATGTCGTCGGTAGTGCCGGCGCGCTCTTTCTCAGCGGCGATGGCGTCGGTGGCGATGGCGTAGGCACGAACGGTCTTTCCCATAGAGCGAACAAGCTACCGGTGTACACAGGCGCATTCACTTTCAGCGGGGCGTACTCTCGCCCGTATGCAACAGCTGACCGGTTTGGACGCAACGTTCCTGTATGTCGAGACCGACAAGCAGTTCGGTCACGTGTCGGGCCTGTCGATCCTGCGCCGACCCGACGATCCGGCCTACTCGCCCTACGACGCCTGGAAGGCGAGCATCGCCGAGCGCCTGCACCTGCTCGAGCCGCTGCGCCGCCGCCTCGTCGAGGTGCCCTTGGGCCTCGACCACCCGTTCTGGATCGAGGACCCCGACTTCGACCTCGACTACCACGTGCGCCACACCGCCGTGCCGCCCCCGGGCGGCCCCGACCAGCTGGCGAACGTGATCGCCCGCATCATCGGCCGTCCCCTCGATCGGCATCACCCGCTGTGGGAGACCTACGTGATCGAAGGGTTGGAGGACGGGCAGTTCGCCATCCTCACCAAGGTCCACCACGCCACGGTCGACGGTGCGTCGGGCGCCGAGTTGCTGACGATGATGCTCGACGACACGCCGGAGGGCGCTGAGATCCCACCGCCCGACCACGATTGGCGGCCCGAGCCGGCACCGTCACAGGCCGACGTGCTGGCGCGTACCGCCGCCAGCCTGGCGCGCAAGCCTGGACGATTCGTCCTGTTGGCGGCGCGCGCGGCGCGTGAACTCGGCGAGGCGACGCGCAACCCGGTGCTGGCCACCACGGCGCGGCAGGTGCGAGCCCAGCTGCGCGGCCCCGTCGGCACGCTGCTGAACCTCGGCCGGCCGCGCGAGGAAGGCCTCAAGCGACCGCCGGCGATGGCGAACCTGAGCGCGCCCCGCACGCCGTTCAACGCCACCATCACCGCCCACCGCCGCTTCGCCTTCCGCTCGTCGTCGCTCGCCGACGTGAAGACGGTCAAGAACGCCATCGGCGCCACCGTCAACGACGTGGTGATGGCGATGTGCGCCGGCGGCCTACGCACCTACCTCGAGAACCACGGCGTGCTGCCCGACGATCCCCTCGTGGCCATGGTGCCCGTCTCGATCCGCACGGGTCTCGAAGAGCACAAGTGGACCAATCGCGTGTCGGGCCTGCTCGCGGCGCTGCCGACCAACGAGGCCGACCCGCTCGAGCGCATCCGGCTCGTGCACGAGTCGATGAACGAGGCCAAGGACCTGTTCATGGCCGTGCCCGCCGAGACGCTCACCGACTTCACCCAGTTCTCACCCCCCGCGGTGTTCGCCCAGGCGACGCGCCTGTCGACCCGGCTGCGCCTCGGCGAGCGGCTGAACCCGGCGGCTAACGTGACGGTCTCCAACGTGCCGGGCCCGCGCAACTCGCTCTACATGGCCGGCGCGGAGTTGCTGCACTACTACCCCGTCTCCACGATCCTCGACGGCCAGGGCCTCAACATCACCGTGCAGAGCTACCGCGACTCGCTCGACTGGGGCCTCGTCAGCTGCCGGGAGCTGATCCCCGACCTGTGGGATCTGCTGGACAACATCGTCTCGGAGCTACCCGTGATCGCCAAGGCCGCGGGAATCGACGTTACCGGTTAGTAAGCTGATCTCTTCCTAACAACACGTCTTCTTGGAGGTTGACCCATGGCCGGGTCCGTGATCGTCGCTGGTGCCCGTACCCCGATCGGCAAGCTCTCCGGTGCGCTCGCATCGCTGACCGCCATGGATCTCGGCGGCATCGCCATCAAGGCGGCGCTCGAGCGCGCCGGCGTGACGCCCGACCGCGTGCAGTACGTCTTCATGGGCCAGGTGCTCCAGGCGGGGCAGGGGCAGAACCCGTCGCGCGTGGCGTCGGTCAACGCCGGCATCGGCATGGACGTGCCGACCGCGACGATCAACAAGGTCTGCCTGTCGGGCCTCAACGCCATCTACCTCGCCGACCTGATGATCCAGGCGGGCGAAGCCGACATCGTGGTGGCCGGCGGCATGGAGTCGATGACCCAGGCGCCCCACCTCCTCCCGGGTGCCCGCTCCGGCTACAAGCTCGGTGACGGCACCCTCGTCGACTCGATGATGCACGACGGGCTCACCTGCTCGTTCGACCACTGCGCCATGGGCCTCGCCACGGAGCGCTACGCGGCGGGCAAGATCAGCCGTGAGGCGCAGGACGCGTTCTCGGCCAATTCGCACGAGCGCGCCGCCGCCGCCATGAAGGACGGCCGCTTCGACGCCGAGATCGTCAACGTCGAGATCCCGCAGCGCAAGGGCGATCCGGTCATCGTCGACACCGACGAAGGCGTGCGTCCCGGCACGACCGCCGAGAGCCTCGGTGGCCTGCGTCCCGCCTTCGACAAGGAAGGCACCATCACCGCCGGCAACGCGTCGCAGATCAGCGACGGCGGCGCCGCGGTCATCGTGGTGAGCAAGGCCGTGGCCGAGAAGCTCGGCGTCGACCCGCTCGGCGAGGTCCTCGCCTACGGCCAAGTGGCCGGTCCCGACCCGTCGCTGCTGACCCAGCCGGCGCGGGCGATCAAGCAGGCGCTCGGCAAGATCGGCAAGCAGGTCAGCGACGTCGACCTGTTCGAGCTCAACGAGGCCTTCGCCGCCGTCGGCCTCGCGTCGATGGACGACCTCGGCATCACCGACGAGATCTGCAACGTGAACGGCGGCGCCATCGCCCTCGGTCACCCGATCGGCGCGTCCGGCACCCGCGTGGCGCTGCACCTGCTGCACGAGCTCAAGCGCCGCGGTGGCGGCACCGGCGCCGCCGCCCTTTGCGGCGGCGGCGGCCAGGGCGACGCCCTGATCGTCAAGACGCTCTAACCACGCTTCTGTGAAGGGTTTTCCGTGCAGAGCACGGAAAACCCTTCACAGAACGCAAGGTTCAGATGGTTTGGCGGCCTTCCAGCGCGCGGCCGAGGGTTAGCTCGTCGGCGTACTCGAGGTCGCCGCCGACCGGCAGACCTGACGCGATGCGGGTGACCTTCACGTCGGGATGACCCTCGCGTACTTCCTTGGCCACGAACAGCGCCGTCGCCTCACCCTCGATGTTGGGGTTGGTGCACACGATGATCTCGGTGATCGCTTCGGCGTCGATGCGCTTGATCAGCTCCGCCAGCCGCAGTTGGTCGCCGCCGACACCCCGGATCGGGTCGAGGTGCCCCTGGAGGACGTGGTAGCGCCCGCGGTAGCGATTCGTCTTCTCGACAGCGACGACGTCCTTGGGTTCCTCGACCACGCACAGGACGTGCTCTTCGCGCCGCGGGTCCTGGCACAGCCCGCACTCCACGTCGTCGTTGGCGCCGGTGCCGTCGGTCTCGGCGATGTCGAAGCAGCGGCGGCAGAACGTGATGCGGCGTTTGACCTCTTCGATGCTGCTGGCCAGCCGGTGCGCGTCTTCCTTCGGCAATCGCAGCAGGTGGTAGGCGATGCGCTGCGCCGACTTCGGCCCGACCCCCGGTAGCCGGCCCAGCTCGTCGATCAGCTGCTGGACGCTCTGGGCATAAACCGACACCGCTAGCCGAGCAGGCCGGTGAGCCCGCTCAGACCGCCCAAGGCGTTGGCGTTGAGTTCCTGCACCTTGTCGGCGACGTCGTGCAGCGCGGCGAGCACGAGGTCTTCGACCATCGAGGCATCGCCGTCGGCGAACACCTCGGGGTCGATGTGGACCGAGACGAACTCGCCGCCGCCGGTGGCGACGATGCGGACGACCCCGCCGCCCGACTCGCCCTCGACCTCTTGGTCGGCGATCTCGTTCTGCGCGTCGACCAGCTGCTGCTGCATCGCCTGCGCCTGGCGCAGCAACTCGCCCATGTCGGGCATCTGCATTTGCGGCTGCGGTGCGTCGTCGTCGCTCACTCTTCCTCCACTGCGCCCGGGAATGCTTCGAGCAGTCGGGCCGCGCCCGAGGCTACCGGCCCGGCGTCCTCCAAATCGGCCACGTCGCCGACGTCTTCGACGACGTCGTCGGGCGCGGCGTCGACAGCGCGCGACGGCTCGGAACGCGCCAGCGTCGAGCCGTCGGTCACCAGCGTGAGGGGCACCTTCACGCCGAAGTGCTTGCTCAGCGCCTCCTGCACCTCGGTGCGGAATTCGTCGCAGCGCTTGCGGTGAATGTCGGTCGGCAGGGCGAACGTCGGCGTGGGCGCGTCGACCCAGCGCCCGCCGCGAAACTTCGCCTTCACCCCGGGCTTGAGGGTGTCGAGGATCGAGTCGGCCCACGCCAGGGTGAGCGTCTCGCGGTCGGGCAGCTCGCCGGGAGCGAGCGACGGCGGCGCGGCGGGCGACGCCGCCGCCTCGGTGTCCGGTGCCGCCGCCGGAGCCTTGGTCGGCTTGGGCGCCGCCGGCTTCTCCATGCGCAGGGACGGCCGCGCTGCGGCCGCGGCGGCGGTCGGGCGCGCCGGCGGCGGGGCCACGGCCTTGGCCGGTTCGCCGGCGGCGGGCTCGGCTGCGCCGGCGCGGCCCTCGTTGCCGAGTCGGCGCTCCAGGCGGTCGATGCGTTCGAGCAGCGCGGACGGAGCGACGTCGAGGTCGGTGCGGCTGAGGCGCACCAGCGCCGTCTCCAGTGCCACGCGGGCGTCGACCGCCTCCTTCATCGACGTAACGGCGTCGCCCACGACTTCGAGGGCGCGGGTGATGCCGGCGGCGCCGAGCTGGCGGGCGTGCTCCTCGATCGTGGCGTCGCGGGCGTCGACGTCGAGGTCGGGCGCCAGCAGCGCCAGGAACCCGACGCGCAGCCGGGCGAGGATCGCTTCGCCGAGACGGCGGGCGTCGCGCCCCGCGGCCAGCGCCCGCGCCGTGGCCACCAGCGTCGCCCCGGCGTCGTGGGCGGCAAGCCCAGCCACGATGTCGACGGTCGGGTCGGCCTCCTCGACGGCCGCGCCGCCCGACGCCGCCACTTGGTCGAGAGCGGAGAGCGCGTCGCGCGCCGAGCCCTGACCGCGGCGGGCGACCACGTCGATCGACGCGTCGTCGACGGGCAGCCCCGCCTCGGCCGCGATGTCGCGCGCGAGGTCGGCGAGCGTCTCGGCGGAGATGAGGCGGAACTCGTAGTGCTGCGTGCGGCTCCGGATCGTCGGCAACACCTTCTGCGGGTCCGTCGTCGCCAGCACGAACACGACGTGAGGCGGCGGCTCCTCGAGCGTCTTGAGCAGCGCGTTCGACGCCGCCGGCGAGAGCATGTGCACCTCGTCGATGATGTAGATCTTCCAGCGACCGGGCGTCGCCAGGGCGACGCGGCTGACGAGGTCGCGGATGGCGTCGACGCCGTTGTTCGACGCCGCGTCCATCTCCTGCACGTCGAGCGACGTGCCGCCGGCGATCGCCATGCAGCTCTCGCACGCGTCGCACGGCTCGCCGTCGATCGGCTTCTCGCAGTTCAGCGCCTTGGCCAGGATGCGCGCCGAGGTCGTCTTGCCCGTCCCGCGCGGTCCGCTGAACAAGTAGGCGTGGCCGACGCGGTCGTCACGTACGGCGTTGCGCAGGGCGACGGTGACGTGGTCCTGGCCCCGCACGGCCGACCACGTCTGGGGCCGGAAGCGCCGGTAGAGCGACTGGTAGGCGACGTCTTCGGGCATGGCCCGAATCTACGGGATGAGAAGATCCCTCTCGTGCGCCTCCTGATCGTCGAGGACGACCCGAGCATCGCCAACCCGCTGGCCGAGGGTTTGGTCCGCTACGGCTACCAGGTCGATCACGTGACGACGGGCCGGGAGGCGGTCGACGCCGCGGCGCAACACGACCTGGTGCTGCTCGACCTCGGGCTCCCCGACATCGACGGCAAGGAGGTCTGCCGCGACATTCGTAAGGCGAGCAGCGTGCCGATCATCGTGGTGACGGCCCGCGGCGACGAGATCGACCGCGTCGTGCTGCTCGAACTCGGAGCCGACGATTACATCGTGAAGCCCTTCGGGTTCCGCGAGCTCGTGGCGCGGATCACGGCGGTAACGCGCCGCACGTCGGGCGCGGCGGCGCCGCCGGCCTCGGTGCAGACCGTCGGCCCCATCCGGGTCGACCGCGGCGCCCGGCGGGTCTTCGTCGACGGGGCCGAACTCGAACTGACACCGAAGGAGTTCGAACTACTGGCGATGCTGATGGAGCAACCCGGCGTCGTCCGGACGCGCGAAGACATCGTGGATCAAGTGTGGGACCCGCACTGGTACGGACCCACCAAGACGCTCGACGTCCACGTCGCCTCACTGCGCAAGAAGCTCGGCCGCCCCGAACTCATCAGCACCATCCGCGGCGTCGGTTACCGCTTCGAGACGACAGCGTGACGCGCCGGCTCGTCCTGAGCTACGTCGTGCTGACAGTGCTCGTGGTGGTGGCGCTCGCCTGGCCGCTCGGCCACACGTTCTCGTCACGCGAGCGCGACCAGCTCTTCCGCGACATCGAACACGACGCCCAAGTGATCGCGACGCTGTCGGAGGATGCGCTCGAGCAACACACGAAGCCGCCGATCGACGCGACCCTGGCCCGCTACGCCAAGAACCCGGGCGGTCGCATCGTCGTGGTCGACACTTCGGGACACAGCGTCGCCGACTCGCAACAACCGGCGAACCTCGGTGTCGACTTCACGAACCGCGCCGAGATCCGCGCCGCCTTGCGCGGCAGGCTGGCCGAAGGCCAGCGCCACTCGAAGACCCTGAACGGGGATTTGCTCTTCGTCGCCATTCCGGTGGCCTCGAGCGGGGTCGTCCACGGGGCCGTGCGGGTGACGTATCCGAGCTCGACCCTCGACACGCGTATCCGCAACCTGTGGATTGCGCTGGCCAGCCTCGGCGTGATCGTGGTCGCCATCGCCGCCGCCATCGGCTTCGGGCTGGCGCGGCTGGTCACGTCGCCGGTGGAGCGGTTGAAGACAGCGGCCAGGCACATCGCCGCAGGCGACCTCGGCGCCCGCGCGCCGACCGACAGCGGCGCGCCCGAACTGCGCGAGCTGGCGATGGTGTTCAACGACTCAGCGGCGCAGGTGCAGGCGGCACTCGATGCGCAGCAAGCGTTCGTGGCTGACGCCTCGCACCAGCTGCGCACGCCGCTCGCCGCGCTGCGCCTACAACTCGAGAACATCGAGTCGCGCGCGCCCGCGCAATTGCAGGGCGACCTCGCCGCGGCCCGGTCAGAGACGGCCCGACTCACGCGCATCACCGACACGCTGCTCACGCTGGCGCGGGTACCGGAAACAACTTCGGCCGTCGCTCCCGTGGCGCTGGCACCCGTGGTGCGCGCCCGCGTCGACACGTGGCAGTCCGTCGCCGCAGAAGTCGGCGTCTCGATCTCGCTGGTGACCCCGGACGACGTGTGGGTCCTGGCGACGACCGACGCGCTCGAGCAGATCCTCGACAACCTGATCGACAACGCCCTCGAGGTCGCCCCCGACGCGTCGGTCGTCGCCGTGTCCGTCGACGTGGTCGACGATCACGCCGTGCTGCACGTCGCCGACCGCGGCCCCGGCCTCGACGCCGACCAGCGGGCGCGCGCCTTCGACCGGTTCTGGCGCGGCCCCGACGCGTCTCCCGGCGGCACGGGACTCGGCTTGGCCATCGTGGGGCAGCTCGCCAACGGCTGCGGCGGCACGGCGCAACTGCTGGCCCGCGACGGCGGCGGGATCGACGCCGTCGTGACGCTCCGGGTCACGCGCCCGATTCGTCCGGCCTGAGGAGAAAGGGCGCGCAACCTTTACCGTCGGCTAACCCTGCACGAAGCCGCGCCTCATCCGCCGATTCGTACCGTGCCGTTATGGATCGACGGATGGCTCTTCTCGCGTCTTCGGGTGCCGCTCTGGCCATGGTCGTCGGCTCGTTCGGTTACGCGGCGACGAACCTCGTCACTCATCCCGGCAAGGACAACGTCGGCCGGCTGAGCGTGACGTCTGCCGCCCCGCCCCGCCCGGTCGAGTACGTCTACGACGAGGAACCGGCGACGCCGACCGACGACGTCGCGGCGTCCGCCCCGACCGCGCCGACAACCCCGGTGACCTATGGCTCGGTTGTCGCGGCGACACAGGCGCCGTCGGGTGACCTCACGACACCCTCGTGGCCGTCGACGACGACCACCACGATGTTCGCCGCGACCACCTCGACAACGGCCCGCTTCGACCACCACGACGACCACCCCGACACCACCGCGACGACCGATCCGCACCAGGGCGATGACTAAGCGGCCGCACGCCGCCGGCGCCAGCCGGCGCATCGTGTTCGGCCTCAGCGCCGCCGCGGTGGCGGCCATCGCCTCGCTCCTCGCGGAGTCGGGTGCCACGACCGCGACTGTGTCGGCGGCCGCACCAACCACGACGACCGCGCCCGAACCGCTCGTCATCCACGTCGTCGTGACGCGACCGGCCGCGCCCCCCGTCGCAGGGGCCACTGCGCCGGTCGCGTCACGTCCGCCGGCTGCGGCCGCTCCCCCCGCCCCCGCGGCCCAGCCGGCAACAACGCCACCTGCACCGCCCACCGCCCAGCAGGCGCCCCCGCCGGTCGTGATCGCGGCACCGCCATCGTCGCCGCCGACAACGGCCAGCCGTGCCAGCTGAACTGCGCTTCGACGCGATGGGCACGTCGTGTCTCGTCGCGGTGCAGGGCGACGCCGGCCTGCTGCCCTATGCCGCCGCGCGCGTCGAGCAACTCGAGTCGCGCTGGAGCCGCTTCCGGCCCGACAGCGAGATCAGCCGTCTGCGCGGCGCGAACGGCGCCCCGGTTGCGGTGACGGCCGACACGTACCGGCTGGTGGAAACGGCGTGCGCCGCCTGGCGCGCCACCGCCGGCCGCTACGACCCGACCGTGCTCGACGCCGTCGCGGCCAACGGATACGACCGATCATTTGGCGACCTCGAGGCCACGTCGACACCCCGCTCCGTGGCAGCCGCCGCGCCCGGATGCGCTGCGATCAGTTTCGACGCCGACGCCAGCACGGTGCTCCTGCCACCTGGCGTCGGCGTCGATCCGGGCGGCATCGGCAAGGGCCTCGCCGGAGACATGCTCGTGGCCGAACTGATGGCACGCGGCGCCGAGGGCGTGCTCGTCGACCTCGGTGGCGACGTGCGCTGCGCCGGACAAGGTCCCGCGGCCGGGCGCTGGGTGGTCGATATCGCCGACCCATTCGGCAAGTCCGCGCTCGTGCATCTCGCGCTGACCGATGGCGCAGTCGCCACCAGCAGCCGGCTGCGCCGGTGCTGGGGCCCGGACGGCAGTTGGCACCACATCGTCGACCCCTCGAGCGGCGCGCCCGCAACCCATGATCTCGTCGCCGCCACCGTCGTCGCCGGCGACGGCTGGTGGGCTGAAGCGCTGGCGACCGCAGTCATGGTGGCCGGCGACACCAGCGTCGCCAGCAACGCATCGGTGATCGCCGTGCGCGGCGACGGCTCGCTGATCGGCTCCCAAGATCTTGTGGAGTTGGCGGCGTGAATCCGCAGGCGTGGTGGTATCTGGCGCGCGCGACGGGCATCGTCGCGTGGGGATTGCTGTCGGCGTCGGTGATCTGGGGCCTGCTGCTGTCGACGCGCCTCGTGCGCAAACGGTCAGCGCCGAAGTGGTTGCTCGACCTGCACCGCTTCCTCGGTGGACTGTCGGTCGTCTTCCTCGGCTTGCACCTCGCCACGATCGTCGCCGACGGCTACGTCCATTTCGGTCGCGCCGACATCCTGGTGCCCTTCGCCAGCCACTGGAAACCGCTTCCCGTCGCGCTCGGTGTGCTGGCGTTCTACTGCTCCCTGGCGGTCGAAGCGACGTCGTTGCTCATGAAGCGCCTGCCGCGCCGGTTGTGGCGGCGGGTGCACGCGGCGAGCTTCGGCGGGTTCGTGCTGGCGACGGCCCACGGCTTCACTGCCGGGGCCGATCACCGCAACCTCGTCCTCTTCGGCGCCTACGCGACGGCCGCGGCGGTCGTCGCCTTCCTCACGATGTACCGGGTGCTCATGCCGCGGACGCCACAGACGCCGCGGATCACGGCACGGACGCTCCACGAGGCCGCCTGACGCGACGCCCGCGGCCCACGCGAGAAAACGACGGTTAATTCGTTGGCCTCTCAGCCGAGGGGAGGGCGAAATGCGAAGTACACGGCGGATGGCGGCACTGGCGGCGGCTGTCTTCATGACGACCCTGCTGATTACGGCCGGCACGGCGACCGCCGACGACGTGACCGCCGATATTCCCGACGCGCCCGCAGTGCCCGACGTCGAACCGACGCAGCTCACCATCGGCACCGTGGTCGAGGCCTGGTACCAACTCACTGGCGTCAACACGTGCGGTACGCCCGCCGGGTGTCTGCTGGCGCAGCTCAACACGATGCCGACGGTGCCCAGCGCCGTGCCCCTCGACGTTCCCGCGGTCAGCCCGTATCCGGCCGACTCGCTCCACGTCGGCTTCATCGGAGCGGTCGAGACGGCACGGACCTACATCAAGCTGGACCTGTCCTCACTGCCGGACGGCGCGCAGGTCTCCGAGGGCGAGTTGACGTTGCCCGTCGACACCCGTCCGACGGCGGGCACGATCAAGCCCGAGAACGCCCAGATGAAGGCGTGCCTCGCAACCTCGGGGTTCCACAATCAAGTCGGAGGATCGCTCGCCACCGCACCGAAGATGGACTGCGGCACGTCGAGCCCGCTGTCCTACGGCGGCGGCAAGTTCCGCGTCGACCTCGGTCCGTTCATGGAAGCGTGGGCCGATGGCGCGGAGAACTTCGGGATCGCCATCACGCCGTTCAAGGTTCCCGATCCCACGCTCCCGTTCCAGGTCGCGTTCCCTGCGAGCGGCGCGACGAAGCTGCCCCACATCGGCGGCCTGCTCGCGTACCAACTCGAGTCGGTCGCCGACGGCGCCGAGGAAGTAATCGACGACGCCGCGCCCGCCGCGGGCCCGACGTTCCAGTGGATCGGCCCGTCGGCGAAGAAGACGGTGGCGCGCCAGGGCGCACGGACCGCGCCGGCGCCGCAGGCGACGAACTCGGCGGTGGCCGCGGTCGCGACCGAACCTCCGTCGAACTGGACGTGGCAGATCGTGGCGATCCTCGCGGCGCTCGCCGCGATGGGCGGCGTCTACGAGATGACGCGGCGCCGCATGCGCAAGTACGCCTTCTGAACCGCGCGGCTGGTAAGCCGTGACTGTGACACGGACGTTGCTGCTCGAAGGCGAGCCCGCGGCCCGGGGTGAGGCGCACGGGGAGCAGGCGCGCGATCTCATCGTCGAAGCGGCACAACGGTGGCGTCACGACGTCGGCGAGCACTGGGCCGACCACCTCGCGGCGCTGGTCGACCACGGCGGCTTCCAGGCGACGGCCCGCGCCCGCACACCGTGGCTCGTGGAAGAACTCGAGGGCGTTGCCCGCGCGTCGGGCGTCGACGTGCGCACCGTGTGGGCGCTCAACCTGCTCGACGAGGACTGGTGGACGCGGGCGGCCAACATCCGCGCGGAGGCGTGCAGCGGCTTCGGCGTGCAGCCCGGTCCCGCGCAAGACGCGGTGATCGGTCAGAACATGGATCTGCCTTCGTGGCTCGACGGGCTGCAGGTGCTGCTCGACGTCCGGCCGAGCCGCGGCCCGCGCGTGCTGGCGCCGTCGTATGCCGGGATGGTCGCGACCAACGCACTCAACGAACACGGCATCGGCGTGTGCGTCAACACCCTCGACCAGTTGCCGACGGACGCGCACGGGCTGCCGGTCGCCTTCGTTATCCGCTTAATGGCGGACCAGCGTTCGTTCGCCGATGCCGTAGCAGTGGTGAATTCGGTGCCGCACGCGTCAGGGCAGAACTACATCGTCGGCTCGCCCGACGGCGTCGCCGACCTCGAGTGCGGCGCCGGCGGCGTGCGCGACGTCACCGGCACGTCGCCGTGGCTGGCCCACACGAATCACCCGATCGGCGCGGCGGCCGTCGACGGAACGAGCGGTGGGCACGTCACCAACTCCGAGCAGCGCCTCGACGCGATCCGCCAGCACCTCGAAAACTCCGTCGGGCCGATCGGTGTCGCCGACGCCGCGGCGTTCCTGCGCGAGCCGCCGCTGTGCCGGGGCACGGGCGGCGATCGCGGCTTCACCTTCTACTCGGTCGTCATGACACTCGCGGGCCAACCCGCGCTGCATCTCACCGCTGGACCACCGTCGCGCCACGACTACGTGACGCACCGCTTCGGCTAGGCGGCTACGGGACGTCCACGAGCGGGCCGGCGTAGGAAAAACACGCGCACCCCTGGTCGTAGCGCAGGAGTCGCACTTTCGACGCGCCGTCGAAGTGACCGGACACGAAGCGGGTGGCAAACGTGTGCGGTGACTCGTACGACGTGCCGAGCTGGTCGACGCCCGATCGGAACGCGGCGCCACCCGCTTCGCCGCCGTGCGCCATGACCGCCTCGAAGAAGAACATCGCCTCGCAGGGCGCAATGTGGGACTGCCAATCCGCCGAACGATCCGACGACGCGTTCCCGGCCTTGGCCATAAGCGCCTCGCAGCGCGTGGCCGCGGGATTGCCGCCCGGGTCCTGCGCGTAGTTGACGTCGCGCACCGGCGTCCACCCCATGCCCAGCGCGCCGCGCATCTGGTTCGCCGACGCGTTCGCCTGCACGACGTAGGGAAAGTCGGCCGTCGTCAGCCCGTACCGCGGGCGGTACCCCTGTGAATCGGCTTCGGGCATCCACAGGAACGGCACCGCGCCCTGCGTCGCCACGAACATCACGTGGTCGATCTGCTGGCTGCGGAAGCGCAGGATCACGTTGCTCAACTCCGTCGCGCTCGAGCCCAGGCCGCTGACCGACTGCGGTTCGCCGACGTAGGCCACGTCGACCGGTGCGTGCTTTACGCGCGCCAGCGCGGGAGTGATCACGCGCTCGACGACACGGTGGTGCATCGCCGTGTCGTAGGCGACGAGCCCGACGCGGGCGCCCGGGTCGAAGTAGCCGTTGGACGCGAGCAGGTCGATCCACGGGGCCCACCGATCGAGGCTCAGCATGCCTTCCCAGTAGACGTAGGGCGCCCACTGCGACATCAGCGTGTCGTCGAGGATGATGTTGCCCACCGGCAGCGTCGGCACGTGGTGCGCCGCCATGCAACTGGGCAGCAGCCGGCTCGCCGTGCCGGTGACGACCGCGAGCTCCACCCGGTTGTCCTCGGTGAAGGCCGAGCACGCCGCCTGGCTCTGCGAGTCGAAGGTGCCCTGCGTGTTGTTGTTCGAATAGAAGACGGGAACGACCTTGCGCCCGCCGAGACCTCCGCGCGCGTTGATGTCGGCGATGAGCGCTTGGTACGCACCCTTGCCGTCGCCAGTGGTCGTGCCCTTGACGCCGAGCACGTTGTAGGCCGTGTCCGAACTCGGATCGTTGAACTGGATCCCGACCTGGATCGGCCGCGCCGCCGCCGACTTGATTGCCGCCGGGTTCGTGGGGCGCGTCGAGGGCGGACTCGCGGTTGCAACCGCGTTCACGCCGAGGTTCGACGTGGTCGGCGCGCCGGCGATCGTGGCCGCGTCGGGTACGGAGGCGTCACCTTCGCTCGGCACCGTCAGGCCGACGTCGCGGCGCGCCAGCGCCGTCCCGCCGACGGGGCCCGTGCGGGCGTCGTCGCGGCCGAACGTCGCGCTGACCGCGAGGCCGACGAGGCCCCCGTAGAACAACGCGACGCACGCGGCGGTGACGATCCGGACCGCTGTGATCCCCCGGAGTCGCATCGCCCGGAGGTTAACCGCTGTTCCGGTCCCGGTTCCCGGCGCACCGCTAGGCTCGTCGCGTGGGGAGCCTCGACGGACGCGTGGTTCGGTGAGCGGCGCCGCGCCGTACGAGCGCAGCACGCAGGGCAGCGCGCAACTCGCGGCCGGCGACGCCGTCCGTCTCGCGCGCGACGCCTTTGCGCAGATGGCCGTCACCGAAGAGGTGCTGCACGGCGAAGCCGACCGCAACGTGCTCGTGGAAACGGACGACGCCCGGCGCTACGTCCTGAAGGTGGCGCGCGCCGGCGCGTCGCGCGCCGAGTTGGACTTCGAAGTCCGCCTGCTGGAGCACCTGGCGGGCAAGGAACTGCCCTTCGGAGTACCGCGCGCGCTGCCGACGGTGACCGGTGAGTACGTGGCCGCGACGAGCTTCGGCGGCCGCGAGCACCTGGCGCGGCTGCTGACCTGGGTGCCGGGCACGCTGCTGTCGTCACTGCCGTGGCATCGGCCCGAATTGTTGCGCGAGGTCGGCGCGACCGCCGCCCGGCTCACGGAGGCGCTGTCCGATTTCGACGATCCGGCCGCAGCGCGCACCCACCACTGGGACATGCGGCGCGCCCCCGAAGCGGTACGCGAATGCGTCGGCTTCGTGGACGACGCGGCGCGGCGCGGCGCGATCGACCGCATCGTCGGCTGGTTCGACGAGTACGTGACGCCCAAGCTCGACGGCCTTCCGACGGGGATCGTCCACCAGGACCTCAACGACTTCAACGTGCTCGTCACGCACGCGCCCGACGGCACGGCGCACGTCAGCGGCGTGATCGACCCGAGCGACGCCCTGCACACCGTGCAGGTCGCCGAACTCGCGATCGCAGTCGCCTACGCCATGCTGCGCAAGCCCGATCCGCTCGCCGCGGCGTGCGAAGTCGTGCGCGGCTTCGACGACGTGCGCCCGCTCAGCGACGACGAACTCGCGGTGGTGTTCCCGCTCGCGGCCGTGCGCTTGTGCGCCAACGCGACGACCTGGTCCCGGCGCCAAGCCGAAGACGGCGCCAACGAGTACGGCCGGGCCCGCATGCGCCACACCTTTCCGGTGATCGAGCACCTGGCACTGATCGAACCGCGCGTCGCCGAGGCGCGGTTGCGCCACGCGTGCGGGCGGGTGGCGGTGGGCGCCGCGTCCCGGGTTGCCGCATGGCTCGCGACCGCGAACACAGCCCCGCTGCTCGGCGACGCTCCGGTGAGCTACGTCGATCTCTCCCCGGCGTCGGAACGCTGGGACGGCCCGGACGAACCCGCGGCGCTTGGCTCGGCGGGCGCGGTCTACGCCGGCTACGACGAGGCGCGCTTCGGCGACGCCGCGCCGCGGGGCGAGGGCGCCGTCGAACCCGCCACCATCAGCCTCGGCGTCGACGTGTTCTGCCCCGCCGGCACGACGATCCACGCGCCCTTCGCCGGCATGGTGGAGACACGCGACGGGGACGGCCTCGTGCTACGACACGCGACCGGCGACGGCGTCACGTTCTGGACGCACGTCCGCGGCCTCGCGCCCAGCGCCGTGGCCGCGCTCGCGGCCGGTGACACGCTGGGCACGGCCACCGCAGCTCTACACGTGCAGGTCCTGTGCCTGCCGACCGCCGTGCCCCGCCGCGTGCGCGCCAGCGAGCGCGAGTTCTGGCGCGGGGTCGCGCTCGATCCCACGCAGCTTCTCGGTGTCGCCCCCCATGCGTCCACAGCGCTGCGCGTCGACGACGTGCTGCGCGTGCGCGAGCAGCGCATCGCCCGTTCGCAGCGCTCGTACTACCAGCGCCCGCCGAACCTCGTGCGCGGCCGCGGCGCGTGGTTCACCGACGAGGACGGCCTCCAGTATCTCGACGCGGTCAACAACGTGACCCACGTCGGCCATTGCCACCCCCACGTCGTCGCCGCCGGTGTTCGCCAGATGCGGCGGCTCAACACCAACAGCCGCTTCGTCTACGAAGCGTTGGCGACCTACGCCGACCGTTTGGCGGCCCGGCTGCCCGATCCGCTGAACGTGCTGTTCTTCGTGTGCACCGGTAGCGAGGCCAACGACCTGGCGTTGCGCATGGCGCGCACGACGACGCAGCGCGAAGACGTGTACGTGCTCGACGCCGCGTACCACGGCAACACCATCGCGGTCACCGGCATCAGCCCGAACCGTTACGACGGTCCCGGGGGTACGGGCGCGCCGGCGACGACTCACGCCTTCGCCCAGCCCGACCGCTACCGCGGCGCGTACGGCTACGACGACGCGCGCGCGGGCGAGCACTACGCCGCCGACGCCGTCGCGGTCGTCGATCGCCTCGTGGCCGCGAACCGACCGCCCGCCGCGTTCTTCGCCGAGTCGTTGATGGGTACCGCCGGCCAGGTGGTGCTGCCCGACGGCTACCTCGCCGCGGTGTTCGCCGCCGTGCGCGCCGCCGGCGGGTTGTGCGTGAGCGACGAAGTGCAGGTCGGCTTCGGCCGCCTCGGCACCAACTTCTGGGGCTTCGAGGACCACGGCGTTGTGCCCGACATCGTCACGATGGGCAAGCCAATGGGCAACGGTCACCCGATCGCCGCGGTAGCGACCACGCGCGAGATCGCCGACGCCTTCGACAACGGCATGCGCTACTTCAACACCTTCGCCGGCAACCCGGTCTCGTGCGCCATCGCCCACGCCGTGCTCGACGTGCTCGACGACGAAGACCTCCAGCACAACGCCGAGGTCGTCGGTTCGCACTTCGTCGCCCGGCTGACGGCGTTGCAGGACCGCCATGAACTGGTCGGCGACGTGCGCGGCAAGGGCCTCTACGCCGGCGTCGAACTGGTCACGTCGCGCGCCACCAAAGAACCCGCCACGCGCCAGGCGTATCTGATCAGCGAGCGCATGATGCGCCTCGGCGTGATCACCTACCCCAACGCGCGCTTCGACAACGTGCTCAAGTTCAAGCCGCCGATGATGTTCACCCTCGACGACGCCGACCGCGTGGTCGACACGCTCGACCGCGTCCTCACCGAAGGCTGGTAGCGCAAATGCCTCACAGCATCCGCATCGACTATGACGTCGAGATGAAGACGCGCGACGGCGTCATCCTGCGCGCCGACGTCGTGCGCCCCGACATCAACGCGAAGGTGCCGGCGATCGTGTCGCGCACGCCGTACAACAAGGGCGTCCAGTTCGCCACGAACCGGTACTGCCCGCCGTGGACCGCGGCGCAGGCGGGCTACGCCTACGTGCTGCAGGACATCCGCGGCCGCTTCGCGTCCGAGGGCGAGTGGGACTTCAAGGATCTGACCGCCGCCAACGTCGACGACGGGTACGACACGATCGAGTGGGTGGCGTCGCAGCCTTGGAGCGACGGCAACGTCGGCATGGCGGGCGGCTCGTACGTCGCCGAAACCCAGATCGCGGCGGCCATGAGCAACCCGCCGCACCTGCGCGCCATCGCCCCGTCGCTCATGGGCATGGGACCGGTGCGGGCGATCGGCCACGGCAGTCTGCCGCTCGAGTCGATGACCATCGGCTGGATGTCGGGCCTCGCCATCGACCGCGTGATGAAGCTGCTGCCGACGGGAGGCGCCGACCCGGCCGACCTCACGACTCTGCTCAACGCCATGACCCGTCCCGACTTGGCGTCACAGACGCTGCCACTACGAGACTTGCTCACGCTGCGCAGCGCCGGCATGCCGCGCTACACCGACACGGTCGAGATGGTCGAGAACGTGGTGACGCTCAAGGGTGGCCATCAGGAGAAGCTGTTCCACGTGCCGGCGCTATGGACGTGGGGCTGGTACGACAACGCGGGCGGGGCCGACCAGTTCAACTTGATGCGCGAGACGTCGGCCACCGAAGTGGCCCGCAACGACACGCGCATGATCATCGGTCCGTGGACGCACAACTTCGCCGGCAACTTCGTCGGCTGTCTCGGCGTCGGCGGGCTGGGTTCGGCCGAAGGCTCCGGCGTGGCCGCGCTGCACCTCAAGTACTACGACCGTCACCTCCGCGGCGCCGACGTCGACATCGCGCCGGTGCGCTACTTCGTGCTCGGCGTCAACGAGTGGCGGGAGGCCGATGCCTGGCCGATCCCCGGCACCGAGTTCCAGCGCTGGTACCTCCACTCCCGCGGCCGTGCGAACTCGGCCGCGGGCGACGGTGTTCTGTCCCGCGCCGAACCCGTGTCCAGCGAGTCACCCGACTGCTACGAGTACAACCCGCACGACCCAGCGCCGTCGTGGGGCTTCCGCGTCATGTACACCGGCGGCACCACGGTCGCGGGACCGTACGAGCAAACCCGCGTCGAGCAGCGCGACGACGTCCTCTGCTACACGTCGCCGCCCTTCACCGAGCCGACCGAACTCGTGGGTGACATCACCGCCAACCTGTGGTTCAGCACCGACGTCAAGGACACCGACTTCGTCGTGAAGCTGTGCGTCGTGTGGCCCGGCGGCACGTCGATCAACCTGGCCGACGGCGCGGTGCGCGCCCGCTACCGCGACGGGTACACGACGCCGTCACTGCTCGAACCCGGCGCCGTCTACGGCATCGAAGTGCAGCTGGGTCCCTGCGGCTACCGCTTCGAACCCGGCATGTCCGTGCGCTTGCAGATCACGTCGAGCGCGTTCCCCCACCTCGACCGCAATATGAACACCGGCAACTCGGTCGGCGACGACGCCTCGGGCCCCGTCGCCCACACCGCGTTGTTCCACGACGCCGAGCACCCCAGCTACGTGACTCTCCCGATCCAGCCCGAGCCCGGTCCGATGGTGCTCCCACCTTTGCCGTTCTAAGGCTCGCTTGCTATGACGACGAACGCGCCGGCGACTCGAGTGGGGCGACGCGTCGTGGTGTCGGGTTTGGCCGGCGCCGGCAAGAGCACCTTCTCGCGCGCGCTGGCGGCCAAGACCGGCCTTCCCCTCGTCGTCCTCGATCGCCACTTCTGGAGGCCTGGCTGGGTGGAACCTTCGGCCGAAGCGTGGCGGGAGAAGCAGCGTGCCCTGCTCGCCGGCGACGAGTGGATCGCGGACGGCAACTATCACGAGACCCTCGAGTTGCGGGTCGAGCGCGCCGACACGGTCGTGTATCTCGACACCCCGTGGTGGGTCTGCTCCGCGCGGGCGTTCGTGCGCGGGATTCGGCGGCCGGCGGGAACCGAAATGCCCGACGGATGCGTCGACTCGGCCTGGCGCCGGATGAAGGACGAGTGGTGGCTCGTCTTCCGGATCTGGCGCGTTCGCAACTCGGAGCCTGCGCTCGAACTCCGGGTCTTGGAGACCCACGCCGATCGAGTGACGCTGCACGTCTTGCGCACCAAGCGCGCGGTGCGCGAGTTCCTCGCCGCGGTAGCGGACGACGCCCCCGGGGGCTCTGGTTCGGCCTGAACGCCTAGCTGCGTTGGCGGATCGTCTGCGGGCTGATGCGGAACGGCGGGATCTGCGGCAGCACCGGATAGGGGCCACCGGGCAAGAACGCGGTGCGCGGCTGGGTGAGCGCCGGTAGGACGAGGCTGCCGCCGATGACGTGGACGACGGTGCCGGTGTTGCCGGTCTCGAGCCACACGCCGTCAGAACCGGTGAGCAGTAGACCGACGCGGTGGCCGGGTGCGAACTCCCAGTCGTTCGGGTACAGCGTGACGGTGACGGTCTGCTCGCCGCGGGCGCGCAGGAGGCGACCGCCGCGGCCGACGAACTTGGCGTTGCCGTTCGGCGCCACGTCGTAGAGCAGGGCGATCAGCGTCGTGCGGGGCGCGACGCTGCGAACGTGCACGCGCGCCGACGGTTGACCGGAGATGCGCAGCGACTGCGCCAGCGGCTGCGAGAACGTCCACGTGCCGACGCCGGTGGGCAGCGGCGTGGGCGCTTTCTTGAGTCCGGCGGCGCCGGTCACCGCGGGCGGCAGCCCGTTCTCGCTGAAGTTGACGGCACTGTCGAGGTAGTCGCCGCTGCGGATGCGGAACGCCTTCCCCACTGCATCGGCCGGCGGCCACGTCTCCTCGGCCCGGTAGCGACCGTCGATGTCCTGCACCGTGATCGGCGGCGCGGCACGCTCGTAGGCCTGCGCTGCGGGGTCGTTCTTCACCCACGCGTCGAGCCAGCGCAGCGTCTCGAAGGTGTTGCCCGGCCCGTCGTGGCTGAGGCCGTGATCCCACGGACCGAGGAAGGCGCGCTTGGGGCCCTTGAGGCCCGACCAGAACGCGGTGAAGTTCGACGACCGCACGTTGAAGTCGTCGAAGCCCTGCTCCGCCATCACCGGGATGGTGGTGCCCGCCGCCAGCGCGCCGAGGTCGCGGTCGCGCCAGTACCGGCTGTCGGCGCGATCGGAGTAGGTGCCCACCGGCGTGGTCGCATAACACGTGGGGTACGACAGCGGACCGTGCGCGGCGTTCACCTGTTGTGACGCCGGCGCCTTGGTGCTCGGCGGCAGGAGGTCGCTGACGCCGTAGAAGGCACCGAAGGCGCGGCCCGTCACCGTGCTCACGCCCGCGGAGAAGAAGTTGGCGTAGCCCGCGGGCGCCGCCGACGGCACGACCGCGGCAAGTCCCTTCGGGTGCATGCCGAGCGCCATCAACTGCGTCTGCGCGTCGTAGCTGTGGCCGACCATGCCGACCCTGCCCGTCGACCACGGCTGCGACGCCGCCCACTCGACGGCGCGCTTCACGTCCTGGCGCTCACCCGGGCCGCCCTCGTCGTAGCAACCCGTGCTGGCGCCGTAGCCGCGCAAGGCCACCTGCACCACGCTGTAGCCGTGGGCGAAGACCGACGCGCGCTCGGCGAAGCTCCCCGGGGTCGGCGTCGGGTTGCCCGAGGGGTCGTAGGGACCGAGCGGTGTCATGCCGCTCGTGAAGTACGGGCTGACGGTGAGGATGACGGGGGTCTTCGCGGTAGGCCCGGCACCTGCGGGACGGAACACCGCCGTGTGCAACTTCACACCGTTGCTCGACGCGATGTACGTCTGCGTCAACGTGTACGCGTTTGGGTCCGACGCGCCCGCCGCGGGAGCGAACGCCGCGATACCGAGCACGCTCGCGAGCGCGAAACACAGCAGTCCGCGCGCGACGCCCAAGATCACGGCGCGGGCTCGAAGACGAGTCCGGGAGACTCGTCTTTGGCGGCGTCGACGGTGTAGAGCATGTCGGCCATCATCCGCATCATCGGGTAGGCGTTGGCGAAGAACGTCAGCTCCTCGGCGTGCGGGGAGATCCCGGCCGCGGCGAACAGCACCGAGACCTTCTCCTCGTCGGTCATGCCTGCACCTCCTGGGCCATGGGCGGGATACGCACGTGCCAGTCGGTGGCCGACTGGTACGCGTCGCCGGCGCGCAGGATCGTGGCCTCGTCGAAGGGTCGACCCGCCAGTTGCATGCTCAGCGGCAGGCCTTCGGAGGTGAAGCCGATTGGCAGCGCGAGCACCGGGTTGCCGACCGCGTCCCAGTATCCCGTGTGCACTTTGGCCAGCAGGCCGAGCGGGCCACTCGCCTCCATGGCGGCATACGTCGGAGACCCCACGGTCGCCGTGGGCGTGAGGATCACGTCGACGTCGCTGAACAACCCCGCCAGCGCGCGCTGCGCAACGCGGCGCACGCGCTGCGCCTGCACGTAGTCGCTACCGCTGAACAGCGCGCCCAGCGCCACGATCTGCCGCGTGTTCTCGAAGTAGTCGTCCCAGCGGCTCGCCATATCCCGGCGGTGAATGGCGAACGCCTCGGCGCACATCGTGACGAGCATCGCGGCCGTGATCTCCAGGTAGTACGGCAACACGATCTCCGTCACGCGCGCACCGAGGTCGCCCAACTGGGCGACGGCGGCGTCGAAGGCGGCAACGACGGAGGGGTCGTCGTCGGGCGCGAAGTGAAAAGCGCGCACCACGCCGATGCGCAGGCCGTCGACGGATCCGGTAAGCGCGCCGACGTAGTCGTCGACGGGACGTTGCGAGCAGTACGGGTCCGTGGCGTCGTAGCCGGCGAGCACGTCGAGCATCGCCGCGCAGTCCCACGCGCCGCGCGCCAGCGGGCCGGTGTGGTCGAGCGAGTAGCCGAGCGGGAACACGCCCGACTTCGGCACGCGCCCGTACGTCGGCATGAGCCCGGTCACGCCGCAGAACGCCGACGGGATACGGATGCTGCCGCCGGTGTCGGTGCCGATACCGGCGAAGAACAGTCCGGCGGCGACGCCGTTGCCGGTACCCGAACTCGACCCGCCGGCCCAGCACTCCGTGTTCCAAGGGTTGCGCGGGATCGGGAACGGCTTGGAGAAGTCGGGCGTACCGATGGCGAACTCCATCGTCGTCGTCTTACCGGTGATCACCGCACCGGCGGCGCGCAAGCGGGCGACGACCGGCGCGTCCTCTCCGGCGCACCACTCCGGGTCCATCACCAGGCTCTGGCACGTGGTCGGCGCGTCGGCGGTGGCGACGATGTCCTTCACGCCGACGGGGATGCCTTGCAGCGGGCCGTCGTCGACGCCCGCGGCGAACTTGGCGTCGGCGGCCGCCGCGGCGGCGAGCGCCGCGTCGTCACCGCGGACGATGTAGGTGCCGAGTTCCTTGTCGAGCCGCTCGGCGCGATCGATCGCCGCCTGGGTGAGCGCGACGCTCGTGACCTCACCGGCGCGTAGCGCCGCGGCTGCGTCCTTCACGGTGAGCGGAGTGGCACTCACGTCAGTCGCGCGGCGGGAGCTTGTCGGGCACGTCGAGCTTGGTGGTGATCCACTGCGGCGCCCGGCGTTCCATGCGCGCCGTCATGGCCTCGACGATGTCGGGCTGCGTTCCCGTCCACCACGTCCAGTCGGTCTCCTCGGTCATGGCCGCGCCGCGGTCGGTCTCCTGGAGGTACTGGTACGTCAGGCGCTTGATGAGCGCCGTCGACATCGGTGATGCGTTGTCGGCGATGTCGCGGGCGTACGCCTGCGCCGTCGCCAGCAGTTCGGCGCGGGGCACCGCTTGCTTGACAAGACCGATCGCCGCGGCCTCGGCGCCGGAGAAGTCGCGGCCCGACAGCAACAGGTCGAGCGCATGCTGGATGCCGACGAGGCGCGGCAGCAGCCACAGCGAGTTGGCCTCCGGCAGGATGCCGAGGCGGCTGAAGCGGAAGCTGAGCTTGGCGTCGTCGGCCACGAACACGATGTCGACGAGCAACGCCAGCGTGAGCCCGGCGCCGATCGCCGCGCCGTTGATGGCGCCGATGAGGGGCGTGCGCAGGCGCCACAGCGAGAAGTTGTCGACGACCATCGCCGCGTCGGCTTCGAGGGCGCTGTTCTCGTCCTGGTGGAAGGCATCGGCCCCGCTCGAGATGTCAACCCCGGCGCAGTACGACTTGCCGGCGCCGGTAAGCACGATGGCGCGCACGGCGGGGTCGGCGTCGAGGCCGCGCAGCGCGGCGTGAAACTCGTCGAGCATCGCCGCGTCCATGGCGTTGTGGGCGTCGGGACGGTTCAGCGTGACCGTGGCCACGCCGCCGTCGATGTCGACGAGGATGGTTTCGTTCTTGTACGTCATGACTCTCCTGGGGTCAGTGGCCGAGGCCCTTCGCCGCGCCTTCGAGGAACACCGAGCGCAGCAAGTCGGGGCGGTCGAGCAGGTCTTGGGCCCGCCCGTCGAAGCGGATCTCGCCCTTCTCCATGAAGTACGCGTGGTTCACGAGCGACAGCGCGATGTTCACCGACTGCTCGACGAGGACGACGGCGGTGCCCTGGGCGTTGATCTGGCGCACCATCTCGAGCAATTCGCCGACGATCTTGGGCGCGAGACCGAGCGACAACTCGTCGATGAGCAGCAGGCGGGGTTCGAGGATGAACGCCTTGCCGAGACCGAGCATCTGCTGCTCGCCGCCCGACAACGTCGAGGCCAGTTGGTTGCGGCGCTCGGCGAGGCGGGGGAAAGCGTCGAAGGTCTTGTCGATTCCGGCATCGACGGCGCTCGGCCGGCGTCCCAGGCTGTGGCCGTAGACGCGCAGGTTGTCGAGGACCGTCATCGGGCCGAACACGGCGCGCCCGCCCGGGATCTGGGTGATGCCGTGATGCAGCCTTCGCTCGGCGTCGAGGTAGGTGATCTCGGCGCCGCGGAAGTGCACGCTGCCCTTCGACGGCAGGCCGAGTCCGGAGATGACCCGCAGCAGCGTCGACTTGCCGGCGCCGTTCGTACCGAGCAGGGCCACCATCTCGCCGTCGTCGACGGTGAAGTTCACGTCGAAAAGCACCTGCAGGCGGTCATAGGCGAAGTCGATGTGGCGGCACGCAAGCATCGGCAGGTGCACGCCCTGGCTCTGCATGACGCGCAGCTCTTCGCGCTCGACGATCTCGTCGATCATGCGATCGAGGTCGAGCGGCACCTGCGGCGCTGTGCGGTAGACCACGAAGGCAGCAATGAGGATCGGGCCCGAGAGCGACACGATGGCGCCCGCGAGGCCGAAGCGGCGGTCGATCCCGCTCAGCAGCAGCAGCCCGCCGATGCCACCGACTCCGGCGAGGAAGATGCCGAGCAGGGCGGAGGTGTGCGGTCGCATCTTCGGTGGGACAACCGACAGCACGATCATGCTCACGGCGGGGGTGAGCATCGTGGCCATCAGGAACACAAGGGCGAAGCCCGCGACCATAAGGGGGAACACCGGTGACGCGACGCCCACGGCGAGGCCGATGACGACACCGATGAGGAGCAACGACACGAAGCGCGTCAGCTTGGCCGGGTCCTCCCGGAACATCGCTTCGCCGCGCCGGCCGAACCACGCGAGCGCCGGCACGGCGCAGGCCCACACGAAGGCGAAGAACACCGAGCGGGCGCCCGGCCCCATGCCCCACTTCTCGTCGAGGAAGAAGAAGAGGAACGTGTAGAACGGGAACAGCATCACGCCGATTGCCGCCCACGCTCCGAGCAGGCGTCGGATCGTCGGGATGAGCATGACGCGCCGCACGATCTCGAAGAAGCCGAGTTCGACGTCCGGAGCCGCCTCCGCCGTGCCGTTGCCGGCGTCGCGGTGCACTTCCTGCTTGATCTTCTCCGTGTCGAACACGCCGAAGCCCGGGTCCTTCAACCGCGAGGCAACCGCCACGGCGATCAAGCAGATGATGCCCATCGATACGAACACGAAGCGCCACGTCTTGTCGAACACGCCGGTGACGAGACCGACGAGCAGCGGCGCCGCCACGGTGCCGATGGCGACGGCGCCGCGATACGCCGACAGGGCGCGCACGCGCACGTTCGTCGGGTAGCTGTCCATGATGAGGGGCGCGTGTACCGACTCGACCGACGCCGTCGACGCGCCGTCGGCCACCAGCACGAGCAGCAGACCCCACACGTTGATGACGAAGCCCGACGCCAGAGTGGCGAGGCTCCACACCGCGCCGCTGACCTTGGCCACCATGGCGCGGCGCGGCTTGCCCTGCACGATGGCGGCGATCGGCAGGGACGAGAACGTGATCGTGATCGTCTTGATCAGGACGAGGAACGCCAGCAGCCCCTTGCTCACGCCCAGCGAGCGGCTGATTTCCGGGCCGAGGATCGAGAACGCGAATCCCTGGAACTGGTCGACGATGATGAGTGCGCCGAGCGCGATCAGCGGGTACCACCCGGTCTTGGATTGCGCGATCCCGTCGCGCAACCGCACGAGCGTCGACTCATCCTTCTCACCGGTGATGCCCATGACCTGGCGCGCCCGCTCGCGCAGGCGGTCCTGGCTCAACTCGAGGGTGTCGACGGCGGCCTCCGCCTCGTGGATCTCGGTGAGATGTTCAACGGTCGCAGCCATTTGCTTCTCCGTCTTCTTGGTGCGTCGCGACGTCGTCGTCATCGGGACTTGACCGTGAAGTCGACGGTGTAGGCGGCTTCGCCGATGCGACGGCCGTCGGCGTTCACGAGGACGATGGTCGCCTCATGCGACTCCTTGGCCCCGGTCCGCTGACCGGTGGGCTTGGGAACGACGGCGAGCGTGAGCGAAGTCTTCTTTGTGACGAAGACGTACCGGTCGCGCAAGTACGCCAGATCCGGGCAGCCGGGCGTCCGGTTGCAGCTGTCGTCGGCCACGGCACGCAGCGTCTGTCCGGGACGGATCGGCGCCCGGTCCAGGAACACGACGAAGAACGGCGTGCCGTCGGCGGCGTGCGTGATGCCCGGCGCCCGCCACTTGATGGTGACCGGCAGGTCGACCTTGGCGCGGTTGTCGGGCGCCACGATGTCAACGCGGTGGTCGTTCGAGAAGCCGAGTCCGCTCACAGCGCACGCCGGCAGCAGCGTCAACACCACGAGGACAAAGGCAAGGCGGCGCATCACTTCCCCACCCCCACGAGTGCGTCCGAACGCTCGATGGCGCGCACGTCGCCGCCGAGATACGACTCGACCACGAGTGGGTTGTTGCGCACCTCGTCGGGCGTCCCGTCCGCAATCACGCGGCCCGACTCCATCGCCACCACGCGATCGGACAGTCGCATGATCAGCGGGATGTCGTGCTCGATGATGATCAGCGTCATGTCGAGGGTCTGCTTCAGGCGCGCCAGCAGGTCACCGAGCGCCTCGGTCTCGCGCTGCGCGATGCCCGACGCGGGTTCGTCGAGCAGCAACAGCGTCGGCTCGAGGGCGACGAGGCACGTCAACTCGGTGATGCGGCGCGTACCCGTCGACAGCGCGGCGATCTGCTTGTTGCGGAACGCGTAGAGGCCCATCGCCGAGATGAGTTCGCGGGCGCGTTCCTCCTTGCGCCGCTCCGTGCGGCCGAGCCCGACGAGTGAAAGCGGCAGCCGCGTCGGTTCAGCGCGCTCGAGCGACAGCATCACCGTCTCGAGCACCGTCATCGTCGGGAACAGCGCCGCGTCCTGGAACGAGCGAATGAGGCCGAGGTGACCGCGGGCCTCGGGGCCGAAGTTGCTGATGTCCTTGCCGGCGAGGATGACCTGGCCGGCGTCGGCTTTGGTGAAGCCGCCGATGAGCTCGAACAGCGTCGTCTTGCCGGCGCCGTTCTGGCCGATGAGCCCGAGCGTCTCACCCGGCCGCACGTCGAAGCTGACGCCGTCGACGGCCCGCACGCCACCGAAGGACTTGGCAATGTCACGCACTTCGAGCAGCGGCCCCTCCTCGGGGACGTGGCGCGGGATGTGGCGCGTGAGCTCCAGCGGTCCGGCCGCGTGCACGGCGTCGTCGGCGGCGTCCTCTTCGGCGCGGATCGCGACGGGGTCGACGCCGGCGCGCCGGGCGATGAAGTCGATCACCCGGTCGCGCACGCCCTTGAGCATCTGCGCGATGCCACCCGGGAAGTACAAGATGAGTACGAGCCAGCCGAGCGACGTCGCCGCGAGCCCTGCATTGTCGAGCGGGAGGAACTGTGGGATGCCGATGATGTAGAACGCGCCGATCAGCGGGCCGGCGAGCACGCCGATGCCACCAAGGACGGTCATCGCCGCGACGTTGATGCTCGCACCGATCGGGAACGCCGTCGACGACAGGCGCGACAGTGCGTGGCCGTACACCGCGCCGCCGACGCCCGCGAGGAAGCCGGCGAGCACGAACCCCTGCAGCTTCACCGCGGTGGACGGGATGGTGAAGGCCCGCGCCGCCGCCTCGTTGTCGCGGATGGCGCGCAGGCGCCGGCCCACGCCGCTCGTCCAGATGTTGCGCGCCAGCCACACGGTCAGCACGAGCGGGATGAGCGCGAATAGGTAGTACTTCTTGCCGGTGTCGAAGGTGGTGTGGCCGATGATCGGCCGGCCGGGATCGATGCCCTCGCCGAGCATCCAGGACTGCTGGAACAGCCAGCCCTGGGTGGCCAGCGCGAAGCCGAGCGTGGTGACGGCGAGCATGAGCCCGCGGATGCGCAGCGCCGGAATCCCGATACCTAGCGACACCGCAGCCGCGGCCAGACCGGCGCACAGGAAGCCGAGGAAGTAGTTGCCGGTGTGGTACGTGACGACGTAGGACACCGTGGCACCGACGCCCGCGAGTGCGAACTGACCGAGCGACAGCTGACCGCCGAGGCCCGTGACCACGCCGACGGAGAGGCCGACGATGGCGAAGGCCATGATCACGACGAGCGTGACCGACGTGGCGTTCGTCGAGAACACCGGCATCAACAAGGCGACGGCGAGGCCGATGCCCGCCATGATGAGGCCGAGGTTGCGGATCGGCCAGATCTCGCGCAGCTTCTCGGGCAGCGGCTCCCACGGCTGCACCGCGGCCCAGCTCCCCTTCTCCTCGTCGCGGGTGAGCCCGCGGCTGCGCTGCAACACGAGCACGGCCAGGATGCCGATGAACAGGACCGCCTCGACGAGGCCGCCGCGCGGGTAGTTCCACAACAGCATCTGCTCGACGATGCCCACGGCGATGCCGACGAACAGGGCGATCGGCAGGCTGACCATCCGCGCGACCACCGCGGCGGCGAGGGCACGCAGCAGGAGGCCCGGACCGAGAAACTGCGCGTTGGCGAAACCGCGTGTCGGCAACACGAGGATGGCGGTGAAGGCCGACACCGCTCCGGCGATCGCCCATGCCAGCGTCGACATGCGCGCCGCGAAGACGCCGGCGAGGCGCGCCGCGTCCTGGTTGGCCGCCGCGGCGCGGATGCCGAGGCCCGACCGGCTCTTGCGCAGGAACACGACGAGGCCGGCGACGAGCAGCGGCGTGATGAACAGCATCGCCGAGTACGCCCGGGTGACTCGAAGGGCGCCGATGTCGAACTCGGGGAGGAACGCCGGCTGCGGGAACAACCGGCCCGCGCTCGCCTGGCTGTTCACCACCAACGAGAACACCAGCAGGAAGCTGGCGAGGCCGAGCGTGCCGACGATGCTCATCACCGGCGGCGCTTTGCGCAGGCGGCGCACCACGACGACTTCGCTCAGCGCTCCGATCCCCGCCGCGATGGCGAGCGCGCCGGGGAACGCGATCCAGTACGGCACGTGCCAGCGCGTGACGGTGACGCCGAGCACCGCCGCGGCGAACGCGCCGATCTCGCCGTGGGCGAAATTGATGATGCGGTTCGAGCGGTAGATCAGCACCAGACCGACGGCGAGGATGCCGTAGGTCATGCCGGTGATGGCGCCCAGCACCAGCACCGGGAACGGAAACTCGAGGTGGTGCAGGCCGCCGGCGGACTTGCCGCTGCCAACGCTACCGCTGGCGAAGGTCTTGCCCGGCTCGGCAAACGTGCCGCCGGCGGGCGCCGGGGGTTCGGTCACGACCGTGTCGTCGGTCGGCACGGTGTCGCCGGAAACGATGTCGCCGGCGAACTCGTCAGGGGCGAAGGCAGCGCCGTCGTCGGTGACCGCCACTTCGGGCGCCGTCGACGCCGTCACGGGCGGCGCCGTCGGTTGGTAGGCGTCGCCACCCGGCTTCACCAGCGGCGTCGACGCCAGGCCCGAACCGGTCTGGAGCAGCACGACGTCGATGGCGCCATCTCGGAGCGGGAACGTCGCCGGTAGCGACCACGTGATCGACTTGCCGTCCGCCGCGGCTTTGCCGGCGATCGACACCGACGCGTCGTAGGTCGGCGCCTTGGCCCAGTCGCCGTCTTGGACTGCCGTCCACGCCTTGGTCGCCGGCGACAGCGCGACCGACGTGCTCGCCGGCGCCGTGCTGTCCGCGAGTTTCAGGGTGAGCGTGCCCGGCACCGCGGCGCGGAAGCGCAGCGCGGCGACCGCCAACGGACCGGCGGGATCGGCGGCGACGTAGAGCCCGCCGTCGGGTGCGTCAGGGGGCGCCGGCGCGGCGATGCTGCCGCTGTGCAGGCGGTACCACCAGCCCTGCTGCGCCGGTGCGTCCGCCAGGCCGCGCGTCGCGGGGAAGAGCGCCACGAGCACGACACCGAGCACCAGTAGGACGCGCCACCAACGAAGGCCGCGTGCCCGGTTTGGGGACCCCACCACCCGCAACTGGCTCCTCTCCCGGGAGCTCAGCTACCCGGCGCGATGTGAACGGGAAATAACGTAGCGCGTCAGGCCCGGGCCTTGACGGGCGCCTTCGCCGCCCGCTTGGGCTTCGCCTCGTTCGTGCTCGCGCCCGTCGCCCGCGCCAGGTCGGAGGCGTCGAGACCGTAGAAGCGCGCCACGTTGTCACACAGGATCTTGCGCTTCTCGTCCTCGGGCAGATGGCCGAGCTGCATGTTGATGCGCTCACGGGCGTAGGGCCAGTCGGAACCGGCGTGGGGGTAGTCGCTCGTCCACATGATGGTGTCGATGCCGACACGGTCGCGGTTGGCGAGCCCGTACGTGTCGACCTGGAAGCTGGCGAAGCACTGCCGGCTCCAGTACTCCGACGGCGGCATCGACAAGTGCGAGTTGGTCCAGAAGCGGTGACGCATGTAGTTGTCGTCGGACTGTTCCATGAAGAACGGGACCCACGCGACGCCCACTTCGAGCAGCCCGAAGCGCAGCCGCGGGTGACGCTCGAGCGCGCCGCCGAGCACCATCTCCGACAGCACCGGCATGGCGGAGATCGCGAGCTTCTCCTGGTTGATGAACGGCAGCGTCGCCATATTGAGCAGGACGTCCGGATCGCGTAGTTCGCCACCGATGTTGAAGCCCACGTGGCAGGCGACGCCGAGATCGAGATCCTCCATCGCCGACCAGAACGGGTCGTCGACGGGGTGCTTGGCGACGGTCGCCCCGCTGGGCCAGGTGCGCAGCACGACCGACTTGAAGCACGGGTACTTGCGGATGCGCTTGGCCTCGGCGATCGCGTCCTCGACGCCGCTGTGGGGCAGCGCGGCGTAGGCGTACAAGCGGTCGGGGGCGTACGAGCAGAACTCGGCCATCCAGTCGTTGTAGGCGCGCACGTTGGCCAGGTAGGCGTCGTGATCCTTGTCGTTGCCCATGATCATGAACGCGTAGGACGGGAAGATCAGGTGCACGTCGACCATGTCGATGTTCATGTCCTGGATGCGCTCGGCGGGATCCCACGCGCCCTTGCGCATGCGGTCGAAACCGTCCTTCGGGATCATCTCCCAGTCCATGGGGTGCTGACCCGCGGTGTTGATCAGGATGCTGAGCGACATGGTGTTGCCGTTCGGCATCGCCCACGCCTTGCCACCGTGCAGGCCGTCGATGACGCGCGGCGCCTGCTCGAGGTACTTCTTCGGCAAGCGCGACGTCCACAAATCCGGAGGTTCGGTGATGTGCGTATCAGCGTCGATGATCGGATAGCCGTCGGCGATCCCCATGCGGTAGGTCACAGTCGACCCCTTTCGTCCGGCGCAGCCCAGCGAAAAGAAGTTAACTACAACTCACAATGAGCGACAAGGGACGTACACCGCTGGTGGTGGCCGCGGCGACGCTCGTGCTGTTTGCGTCGGCGTGCTCGACCGGCGGCGGCCGGCGCGTCGACGTGAACGCGCTGCTGCGCAACGACGCCACGACGTCGACGAGCTCGAGTGCAGCATCTGCCAGTGCCACGAGTGCGCTGGCCGGCGACACTGCGACCGGCAACACGACAGCGCCAACGGCGGCCGCGGGTACGGCGTCGACGGTCAAGGGCAAGAGCGCGACGTCCGTCGCCGGACGCGCGACGAGCGCGCCCGTGCGTATCGGCTTCCACTTGAGCAAGGACCTCGGCGCGGCCTACACCGCGCTCGGAGCGAAGAACGCCCCACCCGACTCCACGCCCTACGTGCGCAACCTCGTGAACTGGATCAACGACCACGGCGGTATCGCCGGGCGCAAGATCGATCCCGTCTTCCACCTCAGCAACCCGCTCGACGGCTCTTTCGACGCCGAGGGCCAGGCGACGTGCACCGACTTCGCCGACGACAACCACGTCTTCGCGGTGATCTCGGGCGCGGTGTTGCCGACGATCGTCACCGCCGACTGTCTGTCGAAGAAGCACGTTCCGCTGATCTGGGACTACCACTACGTCGTCGACGGCCAGCAGTGGAAGCAGTACCTGCCCTACCTGTACATGCCCTTTTCGGTGAACGCCGACCGCATGGGCTTCTACGTCGACGTCCTGGCGTCCGGCGGTTACTTCGACGCCGGTGCGCGCGTCGCCATCGTGCGTTACGACCTCGACCAGCACGCGCGCTTCGTGGCCAACGTGTTGCGGCCCCGGCTGGCCGCACATCACGTCAACGTGGTCGACGAGGTGGCCCTCAACCACCCCGACTCGGCGGCGCAAGCGGCCGACGTCGGCGCGCAGATCGGCAGCGCCATCCTCCGCATGCGCGCCGAGCGGGTCGATCACGTGCTGTTCGTACCGACCGGCGGCGCCGTGCCTTTCTTGTTCATGAGCGCGTCGCAGGCCCAGGGATTCAAGCCGCGCTACGCCATGAACTCGCTCGACATCCCGTATTTCGTGACCGATCAGGCTCCGGCGGGTCAGCTGCACGGCGCGCTCGCCGTGGGCTGGTCGCCGCCGAGCGACGTGTATCCAGCCCAGCTGCCGCCACCCAACGACGCCACGAAGCTGTGTTACCAGGCGGCGCAGAACACCTCGATCGCGCGGTTCTGCGACGCCCTGTTCTTCCTCAAGGCGGCCGTTGAGCGCGCCGGCCGCTTCGACGCCGCCGCCCTGCGGACGGCGGTCGAGTCGATGGGCACGTCGTTCCAGCCGGTGTACTCGATCGCCGACACGTTCGGTCCCGGCCGCCACGACGGCGCGAGCGCGGCGCGACTTGTTCGTTTCGACGACGGTTGCGGCTGCTTCAACTACACCGGCCCGACGATCGACATCGGCTGATTACATTAATGACGGTTCACATTCTGGCTGCCGAGGGAGCCCCTGATGATTGACGAGTTGATCGACGAGCTGCTGCGCAAGCACCCGCCGGCGACGACGCCACCTGCGGAGTTCTGGGGCGCGCAATACGACCTCGGGTTGGCGTGGGTGCACTTCCCGGTCGGCTACGGCGGGCTGGCGCTCGACCCGAAGCTGCAGGAGGACGTCGACGCCCGGCTCGAAGAAGCAGGCGCGCCGAGCAACGTGAACGTGAACTTCATGGGCATCGGCATGGCGGGGCCGACGATCGTCGCCCGGGGGACCGAGGAGCAGAAGCAGCGCTTCCTCCGCAAGGCGTTCACGTGCGAAGAGATCTGGTGCCAGTTCTTCAGCGAGCCGGGCGCCGGCTCCGACCTCGCGTCGCTGGCGACGCGGGCGGTGCGCGACGGAGACGAGTGGGTCATCAACGGCCAGAAGGTGTGGACGACGCTCGCCCACATCGCCGACTGGGCCATGATCCTCGCCCGCACCGATCCGGAGCAGCCGAAACACCGCGGCCTCACGTACTTCCTCATCGACGTGCGCCAGCCCGGCATCGAGGTGCGGCCCCTGCGCCAGATCAACGGCGAAGCCGAGTTCAACGAGGTGTTCTTTACCGACGCCCGCACGCCCGACGCACTGCGTGTGGGCGACGTCGGCGACGGCTGGGCGGTCGCGCTCACCACGCTCATGAACGAGCGCGTTGCCTTCGGGCACCTGTCGCGCGCGCCGCGTGGGTCGGGTGCCATCGGCGAGGCGATGGGCCTGTTCCGGGAGCGCTGGCGCGACGACGACGCGGCGCGCGACGAACTCGTGCGCGCCTGGATCGACAACGAGCTGGTGCGCCTCACCACCATCCGCGCCCAGGAGATGCGCGATCAGGGCACGCCCGGCCCCGAAGGGTCCGTGGTGAAGCTGGCCTACACCACGATCCTGCACGACACGTGGGCGCTGGCTCTCGAGTTCCTCGGACCCGACGGCCTGCTCATCGACAACTACGACATGGTGCAACCGACGCTCATGGGTGGATCAGCCATGAACGACGAGAACCCCGACGTGGCGCGCGCGTTCCTCACTTCCAAGGGCGGCACGATCGGCGGCGGCACCGCGGACATCGGCAAGAACATCCTCGCCGAGCGCGTCCTCGGACTCCCCGGCGACCCG
Source organism: Acidimicrobiales bacterium (assembly GCA_035546775.1). Classification (NCBI taxonomy): domain Bacteria; kingdom Bacillati; phylum Actinomycetota; class Acidimicrobiia; order Acidimicrobiales; species Acidimicrobiales bacterium. The sequence continues at coordinate 820 of DASZWD010000014.1, read as the reverse complement.
CGCGTCGACAAGGACCTGCCGTGGTCGCAGGTCCCGCGGAGCTGACGCCAATGCCGGCCGCGATCGCCGAGCTCGGGCTCGAGCGCAACGTGTCGGATCTCGCGACCATCGGCTACACCGTCGTCGAGAACGCGGCGCCGATCGAGTTGTTCGACCGGCTGCGCGCCGCGATCATCCGCGTGACCGACGAGCACCACGCCCGCGGCTCGGAGCCGTTCAACTTCGGCCCCAACACGTCGATGGTCTACCGGCTCCTGGCGCACGACGACGCGGTGGCCGAGGCCGTCCTCACGCCGAAACTGGTGGCGCTGATGACGCACCTGCTCGGCCCCGGCTACGTCGTCAACACGATTACCGGCAGCATGCTGCACCAGGGCTCGAACGCCGGCCACATCCACGCCGACAACCAGTTCTTCCCCGAGCCGTTCCCGCCCCAGATCCACGTCGCCACCGCGATCTGGTGCCTCGACGACTTCAGCGGCGAGCTCGGCTCGACGCGGGTCGTCCCCGGCAGCCACCACAAGTTCCGTCACCCGCGCCCGGGCGAAGGGCGCGACGACTCCGTCGCCATCGAAGCGCCCCGCGGGTCGATCGCGATCTGGACGGGCCACACGTGGCACTGCAGCGGCGGGCGCACCGCGCCCGGCACCCGCATCGCGTTGCACACCGCGTTTTCCCGCCCGCACATCCGCCGGTTCGAGAGCTACACCGACGACGAGCTGGCACGCATCACCGCACTCGACGAGCGCCTCGTGCGCCTCGCCGGGGCCGATCTGCCCTACGACCAGACCGGCGACAGTCCCGATCCCGCCAAGCTCCT